>CAIOLC010000277.1 GCA_903859055.1 uncultured Chlorobiaceae bacterium
GCCCTTCGACTTCGCTCAGGTGAGCGTTCGACGGGCCTGCCCTGAGCGTAGCCGAAGGGCTTACCGCAAACACATTCGATTAAAAATATTGACTCCGTTCGCGCTGAGCCTGACGAGGTGCAGGGTTTTTCGAGGTTTCCGTAATTCTGTCGGCAAGTAGTTTCAACTCTATCGGAATATCGTCACTCCGGTTTACTTTTTCTATTCAGGTTTATGAGAAAAGAAAAATTTAAAAATCCACCCTCCATCTATCAGCACACACGCGATTCGATTCGGGAAGAATTGCAATCTTGGTTCGGGTTGATTACCGCTGATTGGAAGTGGATTATTACGGCTATTATCGGCGTATTAATTCTTCTAGGCTTTACTGATCCCTTGCCGCCAACAGAGGTTTATCTCGCAGTGGGCCAGCACGGATCCAGCTTTGATAAATTAGGCCAACGATTTATTCCTTATTTTGCAGAAGAAGGCATACGCTTGAACCTAGTTTATACCTCTGGTTCAGCGGAAAGCCTGGCAGAACTCGCCAATAAGGACATTCAAGTCAATGCGGCTTTGCTCGTAGGTGGAATATCCAAAAAAGATACTTATCCCAATTTAGCTTCACTCGGTAGCATTGAATATGCTCCCTTATGGCTCTTTTATCGTGGTACAGAATATAAAGGCAAAGAAGGATTTACTTACTTTTCAAACATGCGCACAGCCATTGGCCGGGAAGGCAGTGGAACTCAAATCTTGCTGAGAAAACTGCTTGAACTTCGAGGATTTTCCCTAGATAACCAAAATAACTTCCTTAAACTGCCCCATCAAGAGGCTTTGCAAAAACTTCTGAATGGCGAGATTGATGCCATGTGCATCCTCGATGGCATGGATTCCCCAACTGTGCAACAATTGTTAGGGCAGAATGACCTCAACATCTACAGCTTTCGATATGCACCGGCCTATGAAAAAAAACTGCCTTTTTTAGACACTGTGGTCATACCAAAAGGCTCGCTGGACCTCAAGACGCTTCGCCCTGACCAAGACGTTCAAATGTTGGCATCAACCGTGACCTTGTTGGTTGAAAGTGACATGCACCCGGCTATTCAGCAACTATTTCTGTTAGCCACTAAAAAAATAAGTGCGGAGGCAAATCAGTTTTTTGCAAAGCCTGATTTCTTTCCTGCTTATGTCGATCACACCATAAAGCTAAGCCCCATTGCCCAGCGATATTACGATCATGGCCCGCCACCTCTCGATGGGATATTACCTCATTGGCTGACAAGTTATTTGGATAGGGTATGGCTTCTCGTCGTGGGAGGGTTCGCGATTATTTATCCGCTTTTCAACATATTCCCAAGTTATCGTAGAATTCATTCAACAATGCTTATTTCCGATGCTTATGAGGACATCCAAAAAATCGAAAATCTCGCCGTCCAAGCACACACTGCTGCTGAATTAAAATCTTTGGTTGACCAGCTAGACAAAATAGATGCCGATACAAGAGAAAGCTGGATTTCATCGGATGAGATCAATAAACTTTACACGATGAAAAGCGCATTAAATCTAATCAGGCA
>CAIOLC010000278.1 GCA_903859055.1 uncultured Chlorobiaceae bacterium
CACCATCACGAAGAGATTTCAGATGATGGTGCCGGTCATCTTTACGAATACAAATACCTCTCTTCAGATTGAGAGGGCAGAGGAAGCAAAATTTTGTCATGAACTTATGAAACAAAAATTTACACAATCACAGGGTCTGAAATCACAGGGCAACAAATCGTTGAGCAATGCCCTTGCGTCCAAAAAGAAGGTGTCGAAAAACCAGGTTGTTTTTTTCGATTATCGGGACGAACGTAAACTTAAAAGATTTATCAACGATCAAGGTAAAATTATCCCCCGTCGTATTACGGGTCTTTCTGCCAAAGAGCAGAACCTGCTTACTCACTCAGTGAAATGGGCACGGTTTCTGGCAGTAATTCCTTACGTTGTTGATGAATACAAATAACCAATTTCGCAATCTATTGAACGAGGAAGCTTAGCAGTGAAAGTCATTTTAAGAAAAGATGTGACTACCCTTGGCGATGCAGGTGAAGTTGTTGCCGTAAAAAACGGTTACGCTAACAATTTCCTGATTCCGCAGGGGATAGCAATTAGAGCTACTGAGGGTACGCTTAAAGCCCTTGAAACTGAGAAAAAACAGCAGGCCAAAAAGGTCGAACTGCAGCGCAAGAATGCTCGTGAACATGCCCAGAAAATTGAGCAACTGTCACTGAAGGTCTTTGCCAAAGCAGGCGAGTCCGGCAAATTGTTTGGAACGGTCACTTCAGCAGATATCGCCGAAGCACTGAAAGGAGAGGGCTTTGATATCGACCGCCGGAAGATCACCATTGAGGCACCTATCAAAACGCTTGGCAAATACGAGGCTGATGCAAAAATCTTTATGGATATCACCGTAAAGGTTCACTTTGAAGTAGAGGCGGAAGGCTCGGAAGCCTGATAACCTTTTTTCGATTGAGCTCGTTTCAGTCACGCCTGATTGTGGGTGAAAGTAAACCGTAGTACGTTCAAGCTCCGTGAAGGGTGAATTTCACGGAGCTTGGCTTTTTACAACTCCTCATTCCCATGCCAAAAGGAGAAAATACAGATGACAGATTCAGCCACAGATTCGGTCAGTTCAGAAATCTCTTGATCAGTGAGATGGTTGAAGTCGTCCGAAACTTTGCTAAGCATGAATATAGACATCGAAAGTACTGCGGCCTCTTCATCATCAAAAAGGGGTTTCCATGCATCATAGGCCAGCTCCATTCCGATAATAAATCCCATTGCCCACTCTTCAACCGCAAGTTTTTTTACCTCATCACTCTCATAGCCGACCCGTTCAAAGAGTGGAAGAAATTCTTGAGGTTCATCGGCGAAAAGCTGAATAATGGAGTTATTGTGTCGGACAATCAGCTCGCCAATCGTCTCCGCCTCCCTGGGAGATAAAAACTCAGGTTCAAGATTTTTTTCCTGATCCCAAATTGAGGAGTACCAGTCATCAACACTAAACACCTGTGGGCCTACCGCTGCGGCCGTCATATAACCATCCAGCATTTCAAGCGAGGAGAGTGCATCAGGTGGTGTCTGTTCGGAGACAAGAAATCGCTCAAGAGTGCTTAGCTCATTGAAGGAGAGCGGCTTCATCGACGGTTCAGAAGCATTTATCATGAACTATTCCGGAAAAATGTTGTAGAAAGAGTATTTTGTATTGTCGAAAGTTATGAAGATTTTTCAAAACTCACAGCAGAGCGGAGACATTTTTTATTTATGACGGTGCTCAAAAGAGTAGTACCGATCAGTTTATCGCAGGTTGCAGCGGGATAGATGCCCTCTTATTTTTTGACATGGCAATTATGGCTGGTGTACGATTAATTCAATTTCTAAGACAAAAGCGTTATAACGTGCGGGCTTCATAACGGAGTATGCTTTTTAATAATTGTAATATATCGTCGAGCGGTTTTGGCTTATGATTATATCTATAGATTCAGAATTTGAATTGGAAGAACATATTTGAGTGAATTATGATGCAAAAAAAACAGTTGGGCTGCACGGATATGCATTTGACACCAGTCGGATTTGGGAGTTGGGCTATCGGTGGGGGTAATTGGGAGTATGGCTGGGGGAGACAGGATGATGGCAGTGCCATAGCTGCCATAGAGCGTGCCGTTTCGCTTGGTATCAACTGGATTGATACCGCAGCAGTGTACGGGCTCGGCCATTCGGAAGAGCTGGTTGCCAAGGCTCTTGCCGGGATGAAGAGCAGGCCTTATATTTTTACTAAATGTTCTCTGGTGTGGGATGGCAGTCGAAGGGTTGGTAACAGTCTCAAAGCCGATTCGATCAGGAGGGAGTGCGAAGCAAGTCTTAATCGGCTCAAAGTGGATGCTCTTGATCTCTACCAGATTCACTGGCCAAACCCTGATGCTGATCTGGAAGAGGGTTGGCAGGAGATGGCCCGACTTCAAGAGGAGGGGCTGGTGCGCCACATAGGAGTTTCAAATTTCAGTGTCGATCAACTGCGTCGCATACTTCCGATTGCGCCGGTAGCCTCCCTTCAGCCCCCTTATTCCATGTTGCGTCCCGCCATTGAGCAGGCACTTCTGCCCTATTGTCTTGAGCAGCAGATTGGTGTTATTGTTTACTCTCCGATGCTTTCTGGAATGTTGTCTGGCGCAATGACCCGCGAACGGGCAGCAACCTTTGCCACGGATGACTGGCGCAGGAACAACAAGGAGTTTCTGGAACCGCGCCTCTCCGCCAACCTCGAACTTGTCGGTTTGCTCCGTCAAATTGGCGTATCCCATGGTCGTTCTCCGGGTGAGGTTGCCATCGCCTGGACATTGCGCCATCCAGCCGTTACCGGCGCAATAGTTGGTGGCCGCAATGCCGCGCAGGTCGACGGTATTATTGGAGCATGCGAGTTCAGACTGAGTGAGGATGAGATTACTGTCATCCGAGAATATATTTCGGCCATGCCGAAGTGACTGGAAGCGGAAAGATCCCTCAGTTGATAATATATCGCTTATTATAAAGTAGAGCCATGAGGTTTACTGACAGTAACTTTGGGTCGTGGACTAAAGTTACCTGTGCCTTGTGTCGGAGAAGCTTTCTGCAACAGGTGCTTTTGAATTAACGCTTTGTAATAAAATCTTTTACCTCAGCAGGAATAAAGAGCACATAACATTTTTAGTGAAAAATTAAGAATAGTTTTGTGAAATAATATTTTTGGTTGTAGAATAGGGATAAATCCTGTGTGTTATAGTTATGCAGGTTAAGCCGTTGTTCGCTGTGTCTTTTCGTATTGTTCCATCATCACATCATCCCCTTATGATCTGGACATTTGATGTACACTTTGTGACCTCACGCTCTCTTTGTTTCTTTCACCCTCTCGCTACCCCAGTGTCAGGTTTTCCTTATGAATGAGCGATCAACAAATAATCGCCCTGTAATTTCAGGATAGAGTTGCATTACTTTTTAGTGCTTGTCCTTGTTGTATTTCGGAATCATTTTCCGCGAAGCATTTACTCTTTTTTAGTTGCCTTACAAAGGTTCGAGGATTCATGACGACGTGGTACTCTTTGCCACTGTAATGTGCTGAGTTATCGAAGAATCTGCAGTTTTTCTAACAGTTACCATCAATAATCCGGAGCTCCTTTACCATGGATAAAACAATAGTTTTTCTTGATGCCCGTGTTCAGGATCGTGAAGTTCTGATTTCACAATTTGATTCTGGAACGGTCTGTGTTGTGCTTGATGCCCATCGTGATGGTCTTCAGCAGATTCTTGATGCGCTTGCAGGGCAAAGCGGTTTTGGCTCTGTCCAGATTTTTTCCCACGGGTCAAGCGGGGCGATAACGGTTGGGAGTACGGTGCTGGATCTCGGCAATATTGCCATCTATCAGTCAGCATTGAACTCGATTGGTCAGGCGATCACTGAAAATGGGGATCTGCTGCTCTATGGCTGCAATGTCGGGGCTGGTGAGCAAGGTGGCCAGTTTATTGAGCTGCTTGCGCATAGTACTGGGGCTGATGTGGCAGCGTCGAATAATGTGACAGGTGGCACCGTCGCGGGTGGTGACTGGGTGCTTGAGGTACAGACAGGGAGAATTGCTACAGCATTACCCGTGAGCAGCGATCTGCTGGCTGGCTATGGCCATTTGCTGGGAGTAACGTCAGGCAACGACACCTTGATCGGGTATGTCGCCGATGAAACAATCGCAGGCGGAAATGGGCACGACTTCATTGATGGCCAGGGTGGTAATGATGTGCTGGATGGCGGCATTGGCAATGATACGCTCTACGGCGGAGTTGGCAATGACTTGCTGACCGGAGGCAGTGGCAACGATACGCTTGAAGGTCACGATGGTGACGATACCCTTGCCGGTGGAACAGAAAACGATGTTCTGAGTGGAGGGTACGGCAATGATCTTCTTGCCGGAGGAGCTGGTAATGATACGTTGTATGGCGATAACTACGACAGGTACTGGGAGAGTGGTGGAAATGATACGCTGGAGGGTGGAGCAGGAAACGACTATCTGTTTGGAGGCCAGGGCAGTGATACCTACCGTTTCAGCCGGGGTGAAGGCCAGGATACAATAAATAACTATGAAGGGGCGGCGGCGATAGACACGCTTGAGTTTGGAGCTGATATCAGCGCAGCAGAGATAAGCGTGATTCGCACGGGAGACGATCTTCTGCTGAAGCTGAATGGCACTGACGACAGCGTGAGGGTGCAATATTATTTTGCTGGTGAGGGTTCGACACCCTATGCCGTTGATCTGATTCAGTTCAGCGATGGTACGGTCTGGAACGTTGATACTGTCAAGAGTCTTGCTCTGCTGTATGTGGCTCCGCTTAACGATACGATTGTCGGTGCTGATGGCGATGACACGTTGTCGAGCGGGGATGGACACGACTACCTTGATGGTCAGGGTGGCAACGATGTGCTTGACGGCGGCAGTGGCAATGATACACTCTACGGCGGATCAGGAGATGACCAGTTGAATGGAGGGGTCGGCAATGACCTGCTTTATGGCGGCAGTGGCAATGACTTGCTGAAAGGAGGAAGCGGCAACAACACGCTCGAAGGTCAAGAGGGCGATGACACCCTTGTTGGTGGCACAGGGAATGATACCCTGTCCGGCCAAAGTGGCAATGATTTGTTGACTGGTGGTGCCGGAGACGATACGCTGAGTGGAGATAACGGTTATTGGTGGGAAACAGGAAATGACACGCTGGAAGGGGGAAGAGGCAACGATAATCTGTTTGGCGGTTCCGGAAGTGATACCTACAGATTCAGTCGGGGCGATGGCCAGGA
>CAIOLC010000279.1 GCA_903859055.1 uncultured Chlorobiaceae bacterium
CCCCCCAGGTGATAACCTGATGGAAATGCTGATCATGATTGATGCGGCAAGAAGATCTTCTGCAGCAAGAATCACTGCGGTCATGCCCTATTACGGTTATGCCCGACAGGACAGGAAAGACCGCCCAAGGGTTGCCATTACTGCAAAACTGGTGGCTAATCTGCTCACCGAAGCTGGAGCCAATCGCATTTTAACCATGGATCTCCATGCGCCCCAGATTCAGGGATTTTTTGATATTCCCTTTGATCACCTCTACTCCAGTGTTGTGTTGATCAATGATATTCGTCACAGAGATTTTCGTGAAAATCTGGTTGTCGCTTCACCCGATGTGGGCGGTGTTAAACTTGCCCGGAAATTTGCAGAGGAGCTCGGTACCGATCTTGTCATTGTCGATAAACGCCGTCCGGCTGCCAATGTCGCTGAAGTGATGAATATCATTGGAGATGTCAAAGGAAAAAATGTTCTGCTTGTTGATGACATGATTGACACTGCTGGCACCATTGTCAATGCTGCAAAGGCTATCCGTGAAGCGGGTGGGCTCAAGATTTATGCAGCAGCAACACATCCAATCCTCTCCGGCCCTGCCATAGAGAGAATTGAGGCATCTGTCCTTGAAAAGGTGATTGTTACGGATTCAGTCATCACCAGTCACGCCTATTCATCAAAAATTGAAACAGTTACCGTCAGCAGGCTTGTCGGTGAAGCAATAAAACGCATCTATGAAGATGATTCTGTCAGTTGCCTGTTTGACAGCAAGAATATTGCTGAAAAACTCACAAAACTTCATTAAAAACAAGAGATAAAAGAGATAAAGGAAGAGAATGGAAACTATTGTATTAGCTGTTGAGCCTCGTATTGTCAAAAAAGGGGAAGCCAAAAAAATCCGCAAGGATGGGGTTGTTCCTGCTGTTGTCTATCATAAAGGCGAGGAGACTGTTGCGATAAGTGTTGATGAGCTTGCACTGAAAAAACTGGTGCACTCGGCTGAGTCGCATATTATTGATCTTCAGTTCCCTGATGGAAAAATTAAACGCTCCTTTATCAAGGAGGTTCAGTTTCACCCGGTGACTGACAGGATTATCCATACTGATTTTCAGCTTTTTTCGGCCGAAGAGCTCATTGAACTTGAGGTTCCTGTAGCTGTTTCGGGCAACTGTGCCGGTGTTGAAAAAGGTGGCAAACTGCTCATTATTCTTCATGCGTTAACGATCAAGGGCAAACCTGAAAACATGCCGGATCACCTTGTCGTCGATATTACTGCACTCGAAATCGGACATTCAATCCATGTCAGGGAGATTCCTATGGTGGCTTATGCAGGACTTCAGATTATGGACGATCCTGACTCCCCTGTCATTACGGTTCTTGCTTCGAAAAAAGAGGCTGACGTGACTGCTGAAGCCGCAGCATCGACAACAGCAAGCTGAGGGAGCTGTATCCGCACGTCTAAAGCTGCTTTTCTTTCGGGAAAAGCAGCTTTTTTTTTATGTTCCTTTACAACCCTATTCACCTGACTTACAAGTTTGAAAAGAGAGAGAGCATCAGGAAAAACATCTGCCTTGTTTGACAGTAAACCAGCGGTAGAGGCAGTCAAAAAAGAGAAAATGGGGAGCAAACTTTTTTCTTTGGTCACAATTTTTGTTTTTCTGCTCATCCTGATTGGAAGAGCTGAACTTGTATTCATCAGTTTTCGTTCACTGTTTACGGCAATCGCACTTTTCTTCTCATCTCCTGAGTTGTTCAGAGAGATCTTTACTGCCGAAATTATCGAGTTCTGGATTGGAGCAATTTATCTCCTTGCCGTTCCGATCGCTCTTGCCTTTTTTGCAGGGAGATCATTCAGAAAAAGAGGTGGAGCAGAAGAAAAAGGGTCAAGCCTGGGCAAAATAAGTCTGAGAGCATTTATGAGGCACTCTATCGCACTCTATGCTTCAGCGGTTATCTTTATCCTCTACTCGGCAGCATTTCTTGCTCCATTTGTCGCTCCTTTCGCCCCTTACGATCAGCAGGATTTTCTGGTCACAGCCTATCAGCCTCCTCTTGCGCGTCTTGATGCCCTCATACTCAAACAACCCAAAGCACTGCTCATTCCCATACAGCAAGGAAGCGGAACAACTATTCGCCTTGCCAACACCCTGATCAGCGATTTCCAGATACTGAAAACCCGCAATGAACCACATGCCATAAGGTTTGTTAACGAATATCGTTTTGAAGGCAGCACGGTTATCTATCGCCAGGGAATGCGCACCAAAACCATGACCATTGCTGAACTTGCAGGCAATGGAAAAAAAAACATCGCCGTGACAAGGACGTTTATTCTCGGAACCGACCAGTATGGACGTGATATTCTCAGCAGGGTCATCTACGGATCCAGGATTTCTCTCTCCATAGGCTTTCTTGTTGTCCTTATCTCAGTCACTCTTGGAACCGTTATCGGAGTAACATCCGGCTATTTTGGAGGATGGGTAGATGCTGTCATGATGAGAGTTGTTGATGTGCTTGTCGCCTTCCCTGCTCTTTTTCTTATCCTTATTATTATTGCCACTTTCGGGAACTCGATTTACCTGATTGTTATCACGCTCTCCTTTACTGGCTGGATGGGAGTGGCACGAATTGTGCGTAGCCAGGTACTCTCACTCAAAGAGCAGGAGTTTATCCTTGCGGCAAAATCGCTGGGACTCTCCAACTTGAGAATTATCTCCCGTCACCTTGCTCCAAACACCCTCACGCCGGTTATTATCGCTGCTACCCTCAGAATCGGCAGCATTATTCTCACTGAAGCGGGGCTCTCTTTTCTTGGTCTTGGGGTTCAACCCCCCACTCCAAGCTGGGGAAATATTATCAATGAAGGGCGTGACAGCCTTTTAAACTACTGGTGGATTTCAACGTTTCCCGGTATTGCAATTTTAACCACCGTCGTCTGCTTTAACCTTATTGGGGACGGTGTGCGTGATGCGCTTGATCCAAGAATGAGAGGCTAACCTTTCGAATGGAACGAGCATGAAAAAAACAACCCAGCTCTCACTGCTTGAGAAGAGCTTGCAAGAGCTTGGTTATACCCTCCGCTATGAAAAGGGAAACTTTCTTGGTGGGGAGTGTCGTCTGAGAGAGGAGAGAGTTGTGGTGGTGAACAAATTTCTCCCCCTTGAAGGGAAAATCTACACCCTTGCGCATGTCATCAGCAATATTAACCCACCTGGACTTTCGACAGAGATCGTAAAGATTGTTGATGGCCTTATCCAGAACAATCTGTTTACGCAACAGAACCGATAGAAAATCAGATTCTTGACCCTCATTTGAACGTTTTTGGTTCAGCATTCTACCAGCATGAATTGCCCTCTTTTCATAAAGATTATTTTTCATTCCTGAAAAAATATTGGCAATGAGCTTTTTTTTTACCTTACTTATTAATAATGTTTTATCTGGAGAAAGGAGTAAGTCTTATACTCAACAGACCTCACAGGCTTCTGGAAGCTTAAATTTTTTATCTACATAATAAGTAATGATTTATACGCTTTATTGTAGGATTTTACCATGAAAAACTCAGTATCAACACGCAAAGAGTTAACTGTTCTGAAAATTGAGGAAGAGGTGTTTGATTTTCGGCATAGCGACGCTTTCAGAAGTTCAATTGATGTGATGGTGAACAAGGAGAGTACAAAAAACCTGATTATTGATTTTTCACAAGTCAAGGCGATTGATTCTGATGGTATCAGCTCCATGCTTCTTGCCCACCAGCTTGCCAATCAATCAAATGGACTGGCGATTTTTGTTTCACTCTGCAAGCAGATCAAGGATCTTTTAAAACTGACCAATCTCGACAAGCAGCTCTACATTTTTTCATCCATCAATGAGGTCATGACGCTCATTGAACCGGCTATGAAATCTAAAAGAAGCACACGGGGCAAGTCACCGTTGCCTCCCGATGAAATTATTGACGAACTGCTTTGCGATGATCTTGACCTTATTGTAGAACCTGACCTGCATGATGAGCATCTGGAAGAACATCTGGATGAGCGTCTTGTTGAGTCTGATGATAGTGCCACCCAAAGTGACTCTGTTGATGATTTGGCTCTTAAAGGGCCAGGTTCAAAGAAAAGGGGACGGCCAAAAAAAACGTGATGTTTTTTATGGATAGAGAAAACTCTGTGCTGGAGTATCTCGCGTGAACACTTTTATCTGTTGACGGGAAGCCTCCATAATTGATTCAAGTGACCACTGTTGTTGAATCATCTGCCGAAACAAAGGGCTCCCGGAAAGCTGGTCAAAGAACCTTCCCTTCTTGTCAAGGCCGATATCTGCCGGGTAGAGTCGTTGAAGCTCAAGGAGTAAAGCTGCAGCGGTTCGAATGGGATTGAAGGCTCTTCTGTTTGTCACGTTGATTTTCAAACCATAACAACGCTCACCCTTAAACTTGCTTGAACGGGGTAGAAACGCCACCGAATCGAACAGAACCCCTGCCAAGTGGTATTTCATGAGAGCTTCGAGAAGTTCTTTGCTCCTGATGAATGGAGCGCCAAACTGCATAAATGGGGCATCAGTTCCCCTGCCTTCACTGACCGTGGTTGCTTCAAGAAAAACAGTTGCAGGATAGACAATTGCAGTATCAACATCTTTAATGTTTGGTGAAGGGCTCCTGAAATGAAACTCCTGGTATTCATCAGCAAAGCTCTTGCGGTTATAACCCTGCATCGGTAGTACTCTGAGATCAAGTCTTTGATAGTGGTGCTCCTTTAACAGCAAGGCAATCTCTCCAACCGTCATAGCGTGCAAAAATGGAATATCGACCGCACCAACAAACGATTCATATCCTGACTGGAGCATGAACCCGCTTTGCCCAAGCGGAGCAATCGGGTTTGGACGATCGAGCACCATAAAAGCTGTTCCAGCCTGCTCGCAAGCCTCCATGGCATTTTTCATGGTTGAAATGTAGGTGTAACAACGGGTGCCGATATCCTGAAGGTCAAAAATGAGAAGATCAATCTGGCGCAACTGCCCAATATTCGGCTTTTTGGAGGCTCCATAAAGTGAGAAAACAGAGAGGGTGTCAGCCACCACCGCCCGGCCAACGGCTTTGCCAGCTTCGACCGTTACCGAAAAACCGTGTTCAGGTGCCATGAGAAACTTCAGCTTGACACCATTGCGGATCATCATGGCATAGTTTGGCTCTCCCTTACCGGTCACTCCCGCCGCATTGGTAACAAGAGCAACTCTCAAACCTGAAAGCTCACGACAGTGAGAAGCTTCAAGTCTGTCAATGCCACAGAGTAACTTTTCGGCGAAAAGCGGAGAGGCAAAAAATGTGAGTGCAAACAAAGTTGCTGCGACTCTTGATGCCATGCAAACAGAAAGAACTGCTGCTTTCAACAATTTTATGACAATATGACCTTTCTCCTGAAACACCCTTTTCTGCAAGAAGATTGATTGGCAAAGCAAGATAAGATAAACAAAAAAGGCCACCTTGTATTGAGGCAGCCTTTACTGGTGGTGGGGACAGGACTTGAACCTGCAACCTTCGGGTTATGAGCCCGACGAGCTACCAATTGCTCCACCCCACGATGTTTGTCCTCCAATGTAAGGAATTATTTTTCTTTTACAAACACTATTGTATCTGTTTTCCATTTATTTCTTCTCCAAAGGGTTCTACGACAAAAAGTTTGCCATCAACACCCTCCACAGCCAGAATCATCCCCTCTGAAACTTCACCACGAAGAGTTCGTTCCGCAAGGTTGGCCACCATCACCACGCTTTTGCCGATCAGCTCTTCCGGCGTATAATACTTTGCTATGCCGGCAAGCACCTGTTTGGTTACAGAACCAACCTGCAGTTGGAGTTTCAGCAGTTTAGCCGCTTTTTTGACCGGTTCAGCAGCAAGAACTTTTGCAACCCTGAGGTCAACCTTGAGGAAATCCTCAAAGCTGATCACCGGCTTGAACTCCATTGGACTTTGTGCAACTCCGGCATCTCTTTTTTCAGCCTCGGCAAGCAGCCCTGCAATTTTTGCAAGTTCTGGTGCGATGGCACTATCCTCAATTTTTGTAAAAAGAATTTCTGACCTCCCTCTGATCTTGTGACCCTGTTTCAGGCCTGGCAAGAGAAGTTCCGCAAAGAGAGACTTTCCCCGCACCACTCGATCCTCTATACAACCATCAAAGCCAAGCATGGCGTGAATTTTGTTGCAGGTTTCAGGAATAACCGGAAAGAAAACAACGGAGAGTGCATGACAGAGGTTCAGTGAAAGGGTCATTGTTCTTGCCGCTGCTTCACGATCAAGCTTGATCATTTTCCAGGGTTCCGAAACTGTCAGGAAACGGTTTGCTGCTCTGGCAATTTCCATACCGAGCGAGGCAGCATCCCTGAAATGAAACTCTTCATAAGCACGGTCGAGCTGCTCAAGCGCATCGTTCCAGTGAATACCGAGAGTATTCCACTCTTCCAAAGTCGAATCGCAGGGTACCACTCCATCAAACCGCGCATTGGTGAAATCAACCGATCGCTTGATAAAGTTGCCGAGCGTATCAGCCAACTCCCCATTTGTCCGGTTCTGGAAATCCTGCCAACTGAAATCAGTATCCTTGTTTTCAGGATAGTTCATTGCAATACTGTAACGGAGAGTATCGGCAGGAAATTTTTCAAGAAATTCACCAAGATAGACGGCATAGTTTCTTGATTTTGAGAACTTTCTCCCCTCAAAATTCATGAACTCCGATGCTGGAACATTATCGGCAAGATTATAACAATCACGATCACGCCCTTCATTCCATCCCATCAGAATGGCCGGAAACATCAAGGTGTGAAAAACGACATTATCCTTGCCAATAAAGTGAACAAGACGAGAGAGCGGATCCTGCCAGTACGATTTCCACAAATCAGGTATTCCCTGCTTGACCGCCCACTCTTTGGTAAAAGAGATATAGCCAAGTACCGCATCAAACCAGACATAGAGCACCTTTCCAACAGCCTCCTGGCTCTCAAGTGGCACTTTTATGCCCCATGAGAGGTCACGGGTAATCGCCCGATCATTCAACCCCTGTTTCAGCCAGGTACGAGTGTAGTTCACCACATTTGATCGCCACTCCTTCTCATGAGAATTGACATAGTTTTCAAGCTGCTGCTGAAAACGTCCAAGCGGAAAATACCAGTGCATGGTATCACGCAGTTCAGGGGTAGCATCAGAGAGTTTACTCTTTGGATGGATCAACTCAAGAGGACTGAGATGAGTGCCGCACTGTTCGCACTGATCGCCATTAGCCTCTGGATTCTTGCAGATCGGACAGGTGCCGGTGATATATCGGTCAGAAAGAAAGCGGTTTGCTTTTCGGTCAAAAAAAAGTTTTTCATTTTTTTGCCTGAAAATGCCTTTCCCTTCAATTTCAAGAAAAAACTCCTGCGCTGTGTTATGATGAACCTCCGAAGAGGTTCTTCCATAATAATCAAAAGAGATGCCACATTTTGTGAAGGCATCCAGATTCATACCGTGATAACGATCAACCACATCCCCTGGTAAAATCCCCTCTTTTTCTGCTGTAAGAGTAATGGGTACTCCATGTTCATCCGAGCCACCAATATGAATGACATCCTCCCCCTTGAGCCTTTTATAACGGACATAGAGATCAGCAGGAAGATACACTCCGGCAAGATGGCCAAGATGTACCGGACCATTGGCATAAGGAAGGGCTGTTGTAACAAGAGTTTTTGTAAACTGGGGCATAGATGAAATCCATTATTTTTTTACAAACTGGGCATTAAACTTGTCGAGTGGTATGCGACGAGTCTGGTCGCCCTTCTGGAACCGAAGCAAGACAAGTTTTTTCTGGGCATCAACACTCTCTACAACCGCCGCTCCCTCTGGCGTCGATACCCGGCTTCCAACAACAGGAAGCTGTGCCTGAACTGAAGAGTTATTTCGACAACCCTTTTCAGTTTTTGAATAACCCAGGCAACACTTTGGGCGATTACAGATTCCGGTAATGTTAAACGCATGACTCTCATTGCCGGCAAGCTCGGCATAAGGGGATTTTTCGGCAAAGGGATTTGCATGAATTTTCGGCAACCAGCTTGAACAGCACATAAGACAACCACAAGGGCCAAAAGAGTTTGCACGACGAGCCTCCTCCCGGGTGGTAATCTGCACCATCTGGATCCTCGCCTTGAACTCTCCTGCAAGATCACGCACCAGCGACCTGAAATCAACACGGTGTGAGGAGGTATAATAGACGGAGAGTTTCTGCTCATCCATCCTCAGCTCAACATCAACAAGCTTCAACTCAAGTTCATGTTTTTTGATCTTGCCAAGGCAGATCGCCCGAATCTCCGACTGCCTTTTTTTCAGTTCAATAATCGCCACATTATCATTTTCATCGGCAATGCGCAATACTGCCGTACAATCGTGGCCGTTTTTATCAAAACCCTTGAGCTGGTACTTTTTTCTTGCAATAGGGCCGGTTGAATAGACAACTCCAAAATCATACCCCCCATCCGATTCAAT
This sequence comes from uncultured Chlorobiaceae bacterium, assembly GCA_903859055.1. GTDB lineage: Bacteria > Bacteroidota > Chlorobiia > Chlorobiales > Chlorobiaceae > Chlorobium. Next base: position 8,486 of record CAIOLC010000279.1, read on the forward strand.
AATAACCTGCATTCCTATCGAGAAAGGAGTGCCTGTATTATTCAGAAAAAAATCACGCCGACACCCCTGAAGCTCTACCTCACAAAGATTATCGACAACACCTTCAGGAGACGGACCATAGATCGATTCCATTTCACTGTGCAACAACTGTGAAAGCCTCAACCTCACCTTTGCATTATTACCCAACAGACAACTGCATATAACGTTACTCATGAAAATAGGGGGAAGTATTTGATTTTGCACATTTAATTTCTTTATAACTACCCGACCAGGCTCGTCAGCAGAAGCTGGTCAGGCACGATCCCTGCAGCCACCCGGGTGCACCAGGCACTGGAGTGCTTCACTTTTTCGGTTAACAGATGCACTACCCTTCACAATCGTCAACGCATCGTCAATTTCACGTCTCTGAACTTTTCTGCTGAGTTCATCGAGATGACCCTCTGTCATCTCCCGCATGGAGGCGGTAAGAGTATCCGCACCCGCATAGTTCACTCTTGAGACAAGATGTGGCTCTCTGAAAGACAAAAAGAGCTCGGGCTTCTGCTCATCAAGATATTCAATCCTGCTGACAACTGAAACAAGATAAACCTGGGGAATTTTTTCGAGCAGACGAGAAACAATTGACGCTGTTCCTTTATAAAAAACAAGGGGTCGCTTATCAACATGCTCTATCTTTCCCTGAGGAAAAATCCAGAGGGCATTCTGTCGTTCATTATGGTCGCTGAGCAGTTCCGCAGCATAGCTGAGCGTAGCTGGCAAAGTTCTCGGTCGTGACTGATCAAGCGAAAATGCTCCGATACGGGTAAAAAACTGGTGTTTCTGTAACTGCTGAAACTCAATAATAATATGAAGGCGCTGATGAAAAAACTCCTCCGTACAGAGTTGCGACCAGAAGCCATCCCACCAGTAGGCATGGTTCGCGTAAAAAATAACAGGAGTGCGGAGATCCATCTCTTGTACTCCTGTTTGCATCATGACACGAACGGAGTTAAAAAACCTTCTGAACTGCCGACGGGAGTACCATCCGAACCACAACGTATAGAGTTTGCTGCGACGAACTTTGAGCATCGGCACCACCTATTTGAACGCTCTCCGTAGACGATTCACCGCCTCCTCCAATGCTGCTATCGAAGCAGCATAAGAGAGCCGAAGGTTCTCCGGAGCACCAAATGCATCACCCGGAACTGTCGCAACATGATGTACCTTCAGGAGATATTCTGCAACATCCGCCGAATCCTTCATAACAACACCATTAAACGTTTGTCCGAGAACACCGCTGATATCAGGAAAAATATAAAAGGCACCCTGAGGTAACGCAGTTTTGAATCCAGGGATGCTGTTGAGCGCGTGGTACATGTAATCGCGACGCTTTTCAAATTCAGCACGACGCTCCTCAACAATAGACTGATCCCCGGTCAGGGCAGCAACCGCCGCTTTCTGGGCAATGGCATTGGGATTGGAGGTGGTCTGCGACTGAATCTTGTCGCAGGCATCGATAAGCCATTTCGGACCGGCAAGATAACCTATTCTCCATCCCGTCATGGCGTACGTTTTCGAAACACCGTTGCTGACAATCACCCACTCCTTCATGGATGGAATTCTTGCGGGAGAAAATGGACGAACATCACCATAAACAATCATGTCATACATTTCATCGGAAAGAACAAAAATCCCGCGTCCTTCAAGAACCTTCATCAAGGCACGCACCTCAGCTTCGCTATACACCGAACCTGTGGGATTAGAGGGAGAGTTCAAAACAAGAATTTTTGTTTTTGGGGTGATGGCCCCCTCAAGTTGATCGGGTGTCATCTTGTATTCCCTCTCCAGTGTCGTATGAACAATGACAGGAGTTGCACCTGCCAATCGAACCATCTCAGGAAAACTGACCCAGAATGGAGCTGGAATAATCACCTCATCACCCTCTTGACAAAGCGCAAGAAAGGTGTTGGCAAGCGTCTGCTTTCCTCCATTACTGACCATAATCTGATTCTCAACAAACTCCAGACCATTATCCCGTCTGAACTTTTCAATAATAGCCTTCTTCAGCTCCCCAATTCCAGAATTTGCGGTATAACGGGTAAAGCCAGCATTGATCGCATCTATTCCAGCCTGGTTGACATGGGCCGGGGTGGGAAAATCGGGTTCTCCGGCTGAAAGACTGACAATATCCAGCCCTTCAGCCTTCATTTTACCGGCAAGATTTGTAATGCGCATTGTCTGCGACTCTTGCATACTGAGTACCCGACGAGTGAGATATCTCTCTTCCGGGAGTGGTGGTATCGGCATATCTAAAAAGAGTTTGTTATTATTTTATCTGGTTATACTCTTCACGTTTTTTATGCATCATTTCAAGAACACAGGGGTGCACAAACTTGCTCACATCGCCTCCAAGCATGGCAACCTCCTTGATAATTGATGAGGCGACATAAGTATACTTAACGTTTGGCATCAAAAAAACCGTTGTCACCTCAGGATAGAGCTGACGGTTAAGGAGGGACATCTGAAATTCATACTCAAAATCCTTGACCTGCCGCACTCCCCGAACAATAGAGCGGGCTCCAACCTGACGGGCATAATCCGCAAGTAATCCTTTATGAAGCACCTCAACACTGATACACGGATAGCCAGCAACGACCTCTTTCGTCATAATCTGGCGCTCCTCAATGGTAAAAAGGGCATTTTTCTGACTGTTTTCGGCAATAACAACAATCAGCTCTTCAAAAATATTCAGGGCACGCTCAAGCACATCAAAG
>CAIOLC010000280.1 GCA_903859055.1 uncultured Chlorobiaceae bacterium
GGTGAAGTTGACTACTTTTAACCGAAAGAGAATTTAATAAAAATTGGATGCAAAAACTACCGGAAAGGATATTTCATCGCTGATTTATTATGGGACTTGAGACTCTTGTTATTTTTTTTCAGATTCTGCGTATTGCTGTGCCTTACACTCTGACCTCTGTGGGTGCGACTTTCTCAGAACGCGGTGGTGTTGTTAATCTTGCCCTTGAGGGAATGATGCTTGTCGGGGCATTTGGAGCGGCTTGGGGTCAGTACAGTACAGGCTCAGCATTTTTAGGGGTGCTGCTGGCCTGCTTCTGTGGCCTGGTTGTCGCGTTACTTTTCGCATTTGTCACCGTTACTCTGAAAGCGGACCAGATTGTTGCCGGTATTGCTATCAATATTCTGGTCATGGGCTCTACCCGTTTTGGTCTCAGTCTGCTTTTTGGCAGTTCGATGAACTCTTCCCGTATTGCAGGTGTTGACGTGGCTTTCCCGTTCATGGATCCACTGTTTATTGTCAGCGTCGTTTCAGTGTTTGCTGGCCAATGGATTCTTTTTAAAACCCCCTTTGGGTTAAGGCTCAGGGCGAGCGGTGAAAGTGCCGAAACGGCTGATAGTGCCGGAGTTAATGTGGATCGTATGAGGTATGCCGGGGTGGTTGTTTCTGGAGTGCTTTCCGCCATGGCGGGTGCTTTTCTTGTGTTCCAGCAGCATACCTTTACCGATAACATGTCGGCAGGTCGCGGCTATATGGCCCTTGCGGCAATGATTATCGGCAAGTGGACTCCACTCGGTGCGGCCCTTGCCAGTCTGATGTTTGCAGTAACCGAATCTATGGAAATCTGGTTACAGAGCGGATGGATACCATCCCAGGTAGTGCAGTCACTTCCTTACGTTATTACGCTTGTGGTGCTTGCAGGCTTTGTGGGTAAAGCAAACGCTCCGCGTGATGCAGGAAAGCCGTTTGAAAAGCATCGGCAGTAGTATTACTCGGTCGCAGGAGTAACATCCCTGACCATTCCAGGCTATCCGGGCTTTACTGCTTCACATAACAGGTGATCATACTTTCTGACGGTTCTCACATGAGTAAACCCGATGGATTCCAGAATCTCCTTATAGCGGCTCTGCCGCTTGAAGCCAAGCACTGAAAATGGCAGGCCTGCTCCAAGAATGTAGTGACTCAGATAATCGAAATTCGGCTTTTTTGGATCATCAATGATCATGTCGAGAATGAGTATCTTGCCGCCGGGATTGAGCGCCTCCAAAGCTTTGGAGCAAAGCATCGTCGTTAACTGTTCGTTTGCCGAATAGAGGATCCGGCAAAACAGCACTGCATCGGCTGTCGGATAGGGCTCCTTGTAGATATCTACCGCAGCACCTCGCAGGCGTTCGCCCACTCCTTTTTCAACGGCATTTTCGTTGACCAGTGCAACAGCTCCCGGAAGATTAAGAATTGTTGAATCAAGCTGGGGGAACTTCTTCAGCAGGGCGGCTGAAATATCCCCAATCCCCCCCCCGACATCAACCAGTGTTTTTGCGGTATCAAGGCTTGCCTCTTCAAGGAGCAACGTTATTGCAAAATGGGCATTGCTGCGGTGAATCTCTTCAAAATAGAGGTTCTCTTCCCGTGTAACGGGGGGATACGATACATCAGCCTTGAAGGCAACTTTGCCTTTTACGGCATCGGCTATATTCATGTAGAAATTCTCTGAAAGTTGTGCCATAGCTTTTGCTAATGGAACCATGCAGAGATTTGGAAGATTGCTGTTTGGCAGAAACATTGTCTTTGCAAACGGGGTGAGGCTCCACTTCCCCCCCTCTTCGGCAGTACATCCAATTTGGCGTAAGGTTTCGAGTAGTATGAGGAGTCTTGATGGAATTGCGCCGACAAGGGATGCGATTGCTTCTGTCTCTATTGGCTCGTCGGCAAGGTATTTAAAAAGATCAAGTTCAAGGGCAGCCTTGATACAGCCAAACTCCACCAGTCCTTTGAAAACAAGTTCGTTGGCTTTTTGGCTGTTTATTAATAACTCTTTTTCTTTCATAGTGTTGTACAGTGGAGCCGAGTGTTTATTGAAAAATCTGTTCTGCGTACTTTCGTCATAATCCATGCGAGCGTTACCTTTTGAGTGTATGCTCCTGCTCAAATGTATTGAGTTGTTCACGAAGGTTTTTTCTGAATGCCACACTGGTGACAAGATTGAGCAATTTATAGGGATTGACCCTGACCCTGTTGGCAATATTTTTCCATGAATAGGCTTTGTAATAACTGGTCATAAACTTATGCTGAAATTTCACGGCATCGTATCTGTCTGAGCGAATAACAAGATTCATGGCATTATATTTTTCCCAGTTCTCATCGGTGATCCACCCTTTGTTCTTGTACTCCCAGTACATGGTTGTTCCTGGATAAGGGGTAATAATCTGGAAAATGGGCATAAAGATGTTGTTCTTGCTGACAAATTTTACCAGGTCATCCATATCCTCATAACTGTCGAGGGATGGATTGACGAGAAAATTACCCTGAACGTTCAACCCTGCTTGACGGCACTCCTCAATAAGTCGGGCAAACTTGTCTGCGGAATTAACATGTCCCTTGTTGTAAGCCTCGAGGGTGCTTTGTTTAATGGACTCAAAGCCAACAAGGACCATAATGCATCCGGATTCTACAAGCCTTCTGACAGTCTCCTTGTCTTCAAGGAAGTTGATGCTGAAAAAAACACTAAAATTGATGTTGCACTCTTTAATCAGTTCAAGTGACTCCCATAATTTTTTTTTGCTCACGCCGAGGTTTTCATCACACAGCATGAACCATGGTCTGGATGATTTTCGTTTGGCTTTAAAGAATACTTTTTTTGCGGTCTCAATCTGCCTTTTCAGCTCTTCGGGTTTTTGCGCCCGATAGAGTTTTCCGGTAAAGTTCGGGGTTACACAAAAGGAGCATTCAAACGGGCAGCCACGCGTAATGTAGAGAGGGATAGATTTTGTTCCATCGACTTTGCCCCGCTTTGAGGCTTTGGCAATTCTTTCGTAATCGAGAGGGATAATTTCTTTTACCGGAGGAAAATCTTTTGAATCGTAGAGTGGCTTTAAATTGTTGCGGGCAACATCATCAAGTACTTTCAGCCAAAGATTTTCAGCTTCACCACAGACAATACAGTCAGCATGTACTTGAGCCTCATCAGTATTGAACGAGATATGCAGACCGCCCAGAATCACCTTTTGTCCTTTTTCCCGAAACTTGTCAGCTATTTCATAGGCTCTGGTCGCATCAATAGTTCGCGATGTTATGCCTACAAAATCATACCTGGCACTATAATCGACTATATCGCCAAAATGTTCATCGATAATTTCAATCTGATGCTGGTCGGGAGTGAGGCTTACCAGAACACCTATTGCCATATTAAAAAGTGGCTTCTGGTTTGACTTCGAATCTTTTTTGCCTTTTGGCGCGACAAGGAGAAACTTGAGAGGCTTTTGCTGATAAGGTCCAGGATTGCCCATACTTGCTGCTGTTAATAAAGTATTTGCTGATCTATCGACAGTTTTCCATGGCCGATCAGTTAAGAGTCTTGTTGTACTCCTTTTGCGTTCGGCTTTGCTCATGTTGGTTGAGATCAAAAGGAATGTGAAGCCACCGATCCTTGAAGACAGCCTCCCCAGGTTCAAGACCTGTCAGACTGATCGGGAGGGTAATAATTTTCCGCTGATTCCCGATGTGGACGAATAACTCATCCCCGGTAACCCAGACATCAATATCTACGGGATTTGCAAACATCAACTTTAACTGCACCTCATAGATATCCTTGATTCTGACAAATTTGATCGGTGGCTCATCATACATCATATCGGAGGGATCAGCATCACCGTACATGTCCCGTGCAAACTGCTCAAGTGATTCAAGTCCGACAATCTCCTTTTCGTACATGCGAAGTTTTTTGACCGGAAGCGGGGAAAATCCCTCCTCAATCTCGGCGAGGTATTTCTGCTGAATAGCTTTCCAGTTTTCCAGATAGCCACTATTTTCGTTTGTGTCAAGAAGTCTGTTGACAAGCACCATATCCACCTTGAAACCATAGAGGTTCAGGTAGGTGAGCGCTCGCATGGTCTCTTTAATGGACATTTTTTCAGCGTTCATTACCAGACGCACCGTAGACTTCTGGTTGTCGGTCAGTATTTCACGTATTCCATCAAGTTCATCAAATACCTGATCAACAGAATCAAGAGCATCTTCCGGCGGAATATAACTTGCGATCCTGTCAGACATTTTTGAAAGAGGCTTGCTGAGAGGCCTCACAATATATTTTGTTACATTTTTAACAGCCTTCATTCCCCATGCAAGGGTATCAGGCAGAGAGAGAAGACGAAGAGTTTCGCCAGTTGGCGCGGTATCAAGCACGAGAACATCATAAAGGCCGGATGCCTTATAGCGTTTTATCCTCAGCAAAGAAAACATCTCCTCCATACCAGGAAGAATGGTCATTTCGTCAGCTACAACTCCGGAAACGCCCTGGGCCATAAAAATTCTTGTATAGAATTTCTGTACTGACTGCCAGTTTTCTTTAAGATCAACATAAGGGTTTACCTCAATAGCATAAAGATTTTCCTTTATTTTAGTCGGCTCAGCTCCAAGAGGCAGGTTAAACGAATCAGAAAGACTATGAGCGGGATCGGTTGAGAGCACAAGGGTACGATAGCCAAGCTCCGATAATCGGACAGCCGTAGCTGCGGAGACACTGGTTTTGCCGACACCTCCCTTCCCTGTAAAAGTTATAATACGCATGAACCGGACTTTTATCTGTTGACGGAAATGGAGAGAAAAATCAGGGTAATGGCAATGCCATACGAAAGAGAAAAGAGCCCAAAGGTATAAGAGCTTAACGTCATACATGATAAGCAAGAAAGACTCAATTTCAAAATAAAAATTTATTTCAAAACCTGATAAAGCACTTGTTCTGATGTTGAGAGAGCTTTATATTTTGCCAAAGGTTTGATCATGATTTTTTATTACTATTGCTGTAAGTATAAGTGTAGAGGGAGTTGATGGAAGGATGTTGAAAAACGCTGGAGGATTTTTTGATGCGCATTTTTTTCTTCTCCTGGTGCGCCGATTTTCCTGGGTGCAGTTGCAGGTGTATTGGTGGGTCGAGTCGGGATCTTTGTAGCAGATGGAGTGCTGTGGGCTGGTGGCGGAAACAGTCGATACCGTAACGTTAACGTTCAGCGATTGAGCAGTCTGAACAACCCTGTGCTTTGGGCCATTGATCGTTCAAACGATTTTTGTTAATATTGCTGAGCGGTTGTGTCGCCACGCAGGTTAATGTGTTACATATATATTCAATAATATGAAGGCTGTTATTTTATACGACAGTAGATCTTCCGGTGGTTCTACTGATGCCGTTATAGATGCTATCGGGTTAAGTCTCGCTGAATCGGGGTTTTATGTCGAGAAGGCAAAATGTACAGCCACAGCGGACTACAGGTTTTTAAAAGATTTTGATCTGGTTGTCCTTGGTGCTCCTGTTTACTATTTTGTTGTAGCTTCACAGCTTTTGGGTGCATTTATCTATGGTAATCTGAAGAAAAATCTGAAAAGGAAAAAAGTTGCGCTGTTTCTGGTATGTGGAAGCTCAGAACCAGTGGCAGCATTGCTCTATCTTCCACAGTTGAAAATGCATTTGATGCGGAATAAAATTCTTGCTGAAAAGATTTTTGCCCCAGGCGCTCTTGCAGATGGCACTGTTGACTCATTTGTTGAGGAGGTGCTGCTTCAGTATAACAAAGTTCCGAAATCCAGGGTACTCTCTGCGAAGTGGACCGATGAGGCAAAGGAGTGGTTTCAGACCATGCCACCATTCATGCAGGGGAAGTTCAAGACAATGGCGGAAGAGTATGCGGAGGAGATGGGATACAAAGAGATTACCCTTGAAGTGCTTGCAGAGGCGAGGGATAATCTCGGCGGAACGTAACGGCTGCCTGGATGTTGGAGTTTCTTCGATTACCCGTTCTCATTTTGTCTCTTTGCCAGAATTTTTTTTTCCGATAAATTTATTCAGGAGTATCACGAGAGCAATGCCAGCGAAGAAAAAAAGTACAGGAGCAAATAACGTCGTGTATTGGTTAATCTGTTGCATAAACTGCCGGGTTTCGTGTTTTTCGAAAAATATAGACGAAATTAAGAAATTTTGCTTGGTTAAAATATTTTTTTCATCGGAGATGAGCTTGCGAGGCACTTTTATTATTTACATTGAGTGTGGTGATTGAGAAATTCCGAAAAATTTTTCCGAAGTGCTTTTCGGCTAGAGGTACCTTGGTGGCTTACTGTTTTTTGTAACTTATAATTAATTATTATGGCAAAGGATAACAAAAGTGGTGGTTTTTTTTCTGCATTCAGGAAAACCCGTCCATCAGTCAATGAGACTGTCAGCTCGCCTTCACCCTCTCCAGCATCAACATCCGCGCAGCGGCCTAATGTGTCGGCCGACGTTCGTCAGTCCTCTGCGAGTGCTGCTCCATCTCCTGCAGCGGTTCCATTAAAGAGTGTTTCTGCTTCTGCGGCGCAACCCGAGTCAGCCATTGACACCGTTGAGGCCTTCAAGGTGCTCTGTCAGGCTGTGACTGATATGACAGCTTCACACTTGAAGGTTGCCGAGATGACGATGAATATGATTGCAAGTTCACTCAACAAGATTTCTGAGGGGGTACAGCCGAAGAAGTAGCTGGCCGTCATTTTTTTATAACGCTATAAAGCAGGGGACATCCATGTTTGTTCCGCCAAAACACATTTCGCCAGAATTTCTTGTCAGGCCAGCAGCAACGGTTGCGAGTGGCGCGTTTTTGCTTTCGCCTCTTGGTCTCCCATTTTTTATCAGGGGAGTTCCCAGAGTAATTCTTGCAGGGATTGGTGGTTTTGTGGCAGGGAAGGTTGTCGATGAAGTTGCTGATACGGTTTCTGAAGGTCTTGTCCATGGCAATGGGTCAGAAGAGTATGAAGATTAAGGATAACAAATACAATGGCAGGTAAATTTCAAAGAAACTACTCTGTGCATATTTCGAATTCAGGATGAATAATGCAATTTTCTGGTTCTTAATTATCTTTTAATTCCAATGGAAGTTACAGGCAAAAGTAATGCGTATGTCGTTCTCGACTCATGTTTTCATGAATCCGGTATCTATTTTTCCGATCATGAAAAGTTGATCAAGTGCAACCCGTACTGCAGTAATGTGAGGTATTTTAAAGACCGTAATATATTTCAATGGACTCTTCAGGTGGAAGATCCCCGAAAAAATCCAATAACTGCTGTTTTTTTTGTTCGTCAACACGAAGAAAATTTTTCGCTGGACGACACTTATGGCCAGGCATTTGCCGCAGCCAGAGTTAAAAACATGGCGCCTTACAATGGCAAGGGCAAGCGGATTCGCTGGGAGGCGGTTCATGACTATCCTGCATTTGAAAAATCTTCTCCCAATACATTTGTCGGGAAAGCAAGTTCAGAAATCTGTCTGCTCCATCAGCACGATGACAAGACCTCAGTCTATTTTGATACCGATATATCTCTTGACTTTGACCTCTCGTTTCCCCTTAACCTCATGCCTGAAGGGATTCTCAAGTTCATGACAGAGGCGATCATGTCGCAGATCATGCAGCAGGCAACCGATACCATGCTTTGCAAGGTGCAGGCAGATATTTGCAGTATGGGTGCTTAACTTGCTGTAGAGGGCGGAAAAGAGTCATCAGCCTCTTCCTGGTGCGCAAGTGTATTTCGTTTGCGCACCATTTTTTTTTAAATATATTATACCTATACAGGGTATTGGTATCCAGTCACTTTATTAATGTGGTCGTTATGGTTGAATCGAAGAATTCCATGGGTGATGTCATTCTCAGACTGAAAAAGGTTGCAGGTCAAGTTGAGGGACTGATGAGGATGATCGAAAAGGGGGAAGAGTGTTCAAAGATTATAACGCAGTTTCAGGCAGCAAAGGCGGCTCTTGATAGCACTTTTTCTCTGGTACTCGAAAAAAATCTTAAGGAGTGCATGAGCAATGATGACTCAAAAAGTGTTGAAAAGATTTTAAAACTCATCTCTAAACAGTCATAGATCATGAAAATATACAAGGCGTTGATTGCTCTCTTTGTGGCCGGGGCAGTCTCTCTCCCGACACAGGCAAAGTCTGCTGAGAGGGTGATGAGACTCTCTCTTTCTGATGCTCTTGAGAGCGCACGTCAGAACAACTCTTCTTTGAAGGCAGCTCGCAGCAGAGTCGATCAGGCTGAGGGTCGTGTGGTCCAGAGTCGTCAGCCATTTTTGCCGAAAGTGACACTCTCGGAGACTTTGATGATTACCAATGACCCCGGTGCAGCGCTTGTCTTCAAATTGCAGCAGAAAAGTTTGCAGAACTCCGATTTTGAAGCATCGAAGATGACACATCCTGATGTTATCAATGATTTCAATACATCACTTCAGGTGATGCAGCCGATCTATAATGCTGATGCTTCGCCCGGCAGAGCTATGGCATTGACCGCAAAAAAGGGACAGGAGCTTCTTGCTGCAAGGGCTGAGGAGACGATTGGGTTACAGATAGCCAGGCTTTATTACGGACTTATACTTGCAAAAAAAAATATTGAGGCTGTCGAGCAATCCATCTCCACCATGCAAGGGTATAATGCTGAGGCGGCAAAAGGTTACAGTGCTGGTATGTTGAGTAAATCAGACAAGCTCTCAACTGATGTAAGACTTGCAGAGCTTCAGGAGCAGAAGTTGTTGCTGCAGGATGAGATCAAGAACGCTGGTGATATGCTTAAGGTGATGCTCAAGCTGGATTCCGATGTTACCCTTGTTCTGACCGGGGATTTTGTTGTCGATAGTTCGCTGCCAGAGCAGGAGGCAAAAAGCTCACCTGGGAATCGTTCTGACATCAAGGCTTATGAAACTTTCAGGCAGGTAGCCTCTTATCAGGAGGAGATGATCAGTAAGTCGGGAGTGCCCCGTTTGAATGCGTTTCTGCAAACAAATCTGCATAGCAACAATATTTTTAGCGGCGGTGCAAGCTTTGCCGTTGGCATGAACATGCAGTGGAATATTTTTGACGGTATGGCGACGGCCGGGCGCCTTCAGGAGGCTAAAGCCCAAGAGCGTGAGGCGATGTACAATTATGATGCAGCAAAGAGCAATAGTCTTGTAGAGATTAACAAGTCATTCCGGTCGCTGAAAACAGCTAAAACAAGAATTGCTGTAGCCTCAAAATCTCTGGAAGAGGCAAAGGTGAGCCTGGACTATATCGGCAGGAAATACAAAACAGGCATGGCGATGACCTTTGAACTGCTGATGAGGGAGCAGGCCTTTACCTATGCAAAAATGAGGCTTAATCAGGCCAGTTATGACTATTGTGTTTCTCAAAAAGAACTTGAATACTATAAAGGGGGATTGTAATCATGCAGGATGGAATTGCCGGTAAACTTGCAAAACAGTTTATCAACTCTAAAATAACACCACTCTTGATGGTGGCCTCTCTTTTGGTTGGCATTATGGCCACCTTTATGACGGCGCGGGAAGAGGAGCCGCAGATTGTGGTGCCTATGGTTGATCTCTATATCCCTTATCCTGGTGCCACACCTGCTGAGGTGGAAGCACGTGTGGCCAAAGCGCTGGAGCGTACGTTGACTGAAATTCCGGGAGTCGATTATGTCTATTCGACCTCCATGCCTGATGTTGCACTGGTTACTGTTCGCTATAAGGTGGGCGAAGATGCCGAGAGAAGCATGGTCAAGCTCTGGACTGCGATCATGAAAAATATGGACAAGATGCCTCAGGGTGTTCAGTTTCCATTGATGAAAAAGGTCTCCATTGATGATGTTCCGGTGCTGAATCTCACCTTTTGGAGTAAAACAAAAGATCCTTATCAGCTCCGTCAAACAGCGGCACTGGTTGCTGAAGAGTTAAAAAAAATCAGCAATATTGGCGATGTTGAGCTCAAGGGCGGTTTGAAAAGGCAGGTCAGGATTGTTCTCGACAAAGACAAGCTCCAGCACTTCAATGTGAGCCCGTTGCAGATAGCCCATCAGATTCAGATAGCCAACAGTCAGATGACTTCGGGTGACTTGAAGCAGGTGGATCAGGAGATTATTGTGCGAACGGGGAAATTTCTCGAAAGCGCCAGTGAGGTTTCCAATATTGTTGTTGGCCTCTATGGCTCATCGCCAGTCTATCTCCACAATGTGGCTACGGTGACAGATGGGCCTGAAGAGGTCACGAACTATAACTATTTTGGATTTGCCGCCGCCGCCCCGAAAGGCTCTGTGTCAGGCGAATATCCTGCCGTGACGCTGACTGTGGCAAAGCGGAAAGGTGGTGATGCCTCTGTGCTTGCTGACAAGGTTATGTCAAGAGTCGACGGGCTCCGCAAGAGTGTTATTCCGGCCAGCATAACGGTGAGCGAAACCAGGAACTATGGAGCAACCGCTTCCGAAAAGGTTTTTACTCTTCTTGAACATCTGCTAATGGCGGTTGGAGCTGTCACGATTGTTGTGGGCTTTTTTCTTGGATGGAGAGGAGCACTTGTGGTCCTTGCTTCGGTGCCGATCACCTTTGCGCTTACACTCCTCATCTATTATCTCCTCGATTATTCGCTGAACAGGGTCACGCTTTTTGCGCTGATTTTTGTGACTGGTATTGTGGTCGATGACTCTATTATCATTGCTGAAAATATTCACCGTCACTTTGCCATGAAGCGGCAACCAAAGCTGCAGGCTGCGATTACTGCTATCAACGAGGTGGGCAATCCCACTATTCTGGCGACCTTTACCGTGATTGCTGCAGTGCTGCCAATGGTTTTTGTCTCTGGCTTGATGGGCCCTTACATGAGTCCGATGCCGATAGGTGCCACACTGGCTATGATTTTTTCTCTTCTTGTGGCGCTGATTGCAACACCATGGCTCTCATTCCGTCTCTTGAAAGCAGATGAGGGAGATCATAAAGAGTACGATATCACGAAAACAGGTTACTATAAACTGTTCGACAAGTTGCTCTCACCGTTTATCGAGAGCAGTGTCAAAAGATGGATTGCATTCACTGTTGTTGGTTTGATGCTTGTGGGTGCAATAGCATTGGTGCCAATGAAGGCGGTAGAGATGAAGATGCTTCCTTTCGACAATAAAAACGAGTTTCAGGTGATTCTCGATATGCCTGAAGGGACATCGCTTGAGCAGACCGGAAAGGTGGCCAGGGAGATTGCAAACTGGCTGAAAACCGTCCCGGAGGTGAGCAGTTACCAGTACTATGTTGGAACCAATGCTCCAATCAATTTTAATGGACTTGTTCGCCACTATTACCTGCGCCAGAAGGCTAATATGGCCGATATTCAGGTTAATCTTGTTCATAAAGGGGAGAGAAAGGCACAGAGTCATGAGATTGCCCGCAGAGTCAGGGCCAGTGTGCAACAGATAGCCCGGCGTTATAATGGCAATGCCAAAATTGTAGAGATTCCTCCTGGTCCTCCGGTACTCTCAACTCTGGTTGCGGAAATTTACGGTCCGTCACAGAGCGAGCAAATTGCACTGGCAAAGCAGGTGAAGCAGGTTTTTCAGGAGACACCAGGCGTTGTTGATGTTGACTGGGCTGTAGAGGATGATCAGAAGGTGTACAATCTGCTTGTTAACAAAGAGCTTGCCGCGCTGAGGGGAGTGAGTGCCGAGCAGATTGCCCAGACGCTCCGCATCTCCATGAGTGGCATGGATGTGGGGCTGCTGCATACCGACAAGGAGATTGATCCGGTGACCATTCAGGTGAGACTTCCCAAATCTGATCGAACCTCTTTGCAATCACTTTCAGGTATTTTTGTTCAGTCACAGGGGATGGGTGCTCTGGCAACCCGGATGCGTGCAGGAGAGATGATTCCTCTCTCCGAGCTTGTCAAGGTTGAAGAAAAAATTGAGGAGAAAAGCATTTATCACAAAGATCTTCGAAGAGTGGTATATGTGACAGCCGATGTTGCCGGAGCTACAGAGAGCCCTGTCTATGCCATGCTTGATATGGATAAAAAAATTCAGAAGCTTAAGGTTCCTGGAGGCTACTCGGTCAGTCCACTCTATACCTCTGCTCCAACTTCAGAGGAAAAGCTCTCTATGAAGTGGGATGGGGAGTGGCAGATTACCTTTGAAGTCTTCAGAGATCTTGGTACTGCTTTTGCGGTTGTTCTGGTGATTATCTACCTGTTGATTATAGGATGGTTTCAGTCTTTCAAGACACCTCTCATCATGATGATTGCCATTCCACTGAGTCTTGTGGGAATTATCCCCGGTCATTGGATTCACGGAGCCTTTTTTACCGCAACAAGCATGATTGGCATGATTGCGCTGGCAGGGATTATGGTTCGTAATTCAGTGCTGCTTATTGATTTTATTCAAATCCGCAGAGCAGAAGGGGTTGATCTCAAGCGAGCAGTTATTGAATCAGCAGCCGTGCGCACCAGGCCAATTATTTTGACATCAGGCGCGGTGGTCATTGGTTCTGTTGTGATGCTGTTCGATCCGATTTTTCAGGGCTTGGCCATATCGCTTATATGGGGTGGTGTTCTCTCTACCATTCTGACGCTCGTTGTTGTGCCGCTTGTCTATTATATTGTCGAAAAGAGGTCAAAATAAACTAAAGAGAGGAGAGGCATCAATGGTTATTGAGCAGTTTCGTACGGGTGGCGACAGAAACTTTGGTTATTTGGTCGCCTGTGAGACCACGGGTGACGCGCTTGTTATTGATGTCTCCTTCAATCCAGCCATGATTGTTCACTTTGCCTCTGAGCGAGGTTTTGTTATCCGCTCTATCTTTTCAACCCATGGTCATGACGATCATACGAATGGAAATAAGGAAATTGAGCTTATGACTGGCCTTAGGCCAATGCTTTATGGTGATACCTGTCCGCAAACAGGTATCACTGTGGTTGATGGTGCTCTTTTTCCGCTTGGTTCTCTAACTGCTCGTATTCTTTATACGCCCGGTCATACGAACGACTCGATCTCTCTTCTTGTCGGCGATGCCCTCTTTACAGGTGATACCCTGTTTACCGGGAAAGTGGGGGGTACAGCAACCGAAGAGCAGGCTTTGGAAGAGTATCATTCACTCCATCAGAAGCTTATGCTGTTGCCAAGTGAGACAACAGTTTACCCGGGCCATGATTATGGTGTGTCGCCGATCTCTTCGATAGGCGTTGAGTCTGCATCAAATCCGTTTCTTCAGCAGAAGGATTTTAAGGCATTTCTGTATCTCAAGCAGAACTGGATTGCCTATAAAAAAGCTCACGGGATTGCATAAATTCACTTTTACACGAGCAGTTTTTGCATTTATGTTGTTTTTTTTATAAAATGGCAGTCTATAGCCTTTACATCTTTTCTGTAGAGATGTTTTGCATACCCTCCTTCTCGTGTTTTTGACTAAAATCGGTGCCCTGCTATCTGTTCAGTAAGAGAGGAAAATGGGCGTTGTCTGCTTTTTATAATTTTTAAGTTACTTGATAGCTATGGATCAGCTTATTACATTACGGACGCTGCCGGTCTCTGCTCTTATGCAGAAAGATTTTCATATAATCAAGGGAAGCTGTACGGTTGCCGAGGCTTTACAGATTATGAAGAAGAGTAAAGAGAGCGGGCTCATTGTGGAACCTCGTAATGAAGATGACTGTTACGGTATTATTACTGAGAAGGATATTCTTGAAAAAGTTATTGATCCTGGAGAGGATGTGCATCGTGACCCCTGGAATACCCCTGTGTTTCAGATTATGAGCAAGCCGATTATCAGTGTTAATCCCAGTCTCAGGATCAAATATGCACTTCGTCTGATGAAACGGAGCAATATCAGGCGCCTTACGGTCATGGAAAACAACAAAGTGTTGGGCGTGCTCAATATGGCTGATGTGCTTCATGCGGTTGAGGAGCTTCCTGTGCATGACGAGCATGTTGCCTTGTAGTTAACGGTTCTCGTTCTACGGTTTTCATCAGTATTACCAGAAAGATCAATTTCAGTGACCGGGGCTTGGCCACGTGCTGCCCTTCCATTTAATCAGTGAGGCTCTTGTTACAGCTTCACAATGCGATTTGAGCGTATGAAACCATTTGATATTGTTATTGTAGGGGGAGGGGGAGCGGGGTTGTATGCTGCCATGGAAGCAATGAAAACAAATCCGTCACTGAATATCGCGGTACTTTCCAAAGTCTACCCAAACCGTTCACATACTTCGGCTGCCCAGGGAGGAGCAAATGCTGCTCTCGGCAACAAGGCAAAGGATGATACGGTTGAGATGCATATTTTTGATACCATCAAGGGCAGCGATTATCTTGCTGATCAGGATGCTGTTGATGTGCTTTGTTCGGAAGCGCCAAAAATTATCCGTGAGCTTGAGAATATGGGTACACCATGGTCAAGAATGGATGATAATACGATTGCGCAGAGGCCTTTTGGTGGAGCGGGACGTCCCAGATGTTGCTATTGTGCCGATAAAACTGGTCATACTATTCTTCAAACATTATACGAACAGTGTTTGAAAAAAGGGGTAATATTTTTTAATGAGTATTTTGCACTGAATCTCTCTGTTAAAGGGAGCCGATCAAGAGGTCTTGTTGCCATTAATATGAAGACAGGTCGCCTTGAAGCATTTCCCGCCAGAACCGTTATTCTTGCAACTGGTGGATATGCCAAAATGTATTGGAATCGCTCAAGTAATGCCGCCGGAAATACTGGAGATGGACAGGCTCTTGCCTATCGTGCCGGTATACCAATGAAAGATATGGAGTTTGTCCAGTTTCACCCCACAGGTCTTCGAAAAAGCGGTCTGTTGGTGACGGAAGGGGCAAGGGGTGAAGGGGGCTACCTGATCAACAAGAACGGTGAGCGCTTCATGGCTCGATATGCAAAAGAGAAGATGGAGCTTGGCCCCAGGGATCTTGTCTCCCGCTCTCTTGAAACGGAAATTCTGGAAGGGAGGGGCTTTGACAGTCCTGCAGGAAAATACCTGCATCTTGATCTCACCCATCTGGGAGCTGATCTCATTAAATCACGTCTTCCCCAGATTCGCGAAATGTGCATGCAATTTGAAGGTGTTGATCCGATTGAGGAGCCGATTCCTGTCAGGCCAACAGCCCACTACTCCATGGGAGGGATTGACACTGACAACTTGACCCGCACCGTGATGAGCGGTGTCTACGCGGCCGGGGAGTGTGCCTGTGTCTCGGTTCACGGCGCAAATCGCCTTGGCGGAAATTCACTGCTTGATATTCTTGTTTTTGGGCGTATTGCCGGCCATACAGCGGCGGAAGAGGCTGGACGATTTGAGCCTGGAAATATTTCTGAAGCAGAGTTAAAGCTTAATACTGATGAGATCAGGGGAAGTATGCACTCTTCCGGCCATTATGAACGGTATGGTGAACTGCGTGAAGAGTTGGGGCAGACATTAGCCCTTAATGTCGGTATTTTTAGAGAAGCCTCTCTTCTTAAGAAAGGTATGCAGGATATAGCTGAACTGAGAGAGCGTTTCAAGAGAGTACGTGTTTTTGACACGAGTGATGTTTTTAACACCAATCTGTTGCAGGTTCTTGAGTTAAGGAATATGCTGGACCTGGCTGAAACCGTTGCTGCAGGCGCTTTTGCCCGTGAAGAGAGTCGTGGTTCCCATACCAGGGTCGATTTTCCAGTCAGGGATGATGCGAAGTGGCATAAACATACCCTGGCCACAATGGTCAAGGGAGATGTCTCACTTGGTGAAAAGCCGGTAACGATGGGACGTTATGAACTCCAGGAGAGAACTTATTAACCATTTTCCTTATGACGGTGCCAATAGATCAGCATACAGAGCTAAAACAGGATGTAACCTTCAGGATTTTCCGATTTAATCCCCAGGTTGACAGCAAGCCTTATTTTGACGATTATACCATTCCGGTGGAGAGAGGTATTACTGTGCTCAGGTCGTTGAATTATATCAAGGAGCATATTGACGCATCTATCAGCTTCAGGGCTTTCTGTCAGGCAGGAATCTGCGGCTCCTGTGGCATGCGGATCAATGGATTGTCCCAGCTTGCCTGTACGACCCAGGTTTGGGAGGTGCTTGCCAAAAGTCGTGAGCCAGCCCTTATCAAGGTAGAGCCTTTGCGTAATTTGCCTCTTATCAAGGATCTTATTGTTGATATGGATCCTCTGGTCGACAAAATGAAACATTACTCTAACTGGGTTGACTCGACCATGCCTGAATCCAGTATGGGAAAAAAAGAGTTTCTGATTTCCGAAGAGGAGTTTCTTCGTTACGATAAGGCAACTGATTGTATTTTGTGTGCCTCTTGTGTCTCTGAATGCACTATTCTAAGGGCGAACAAGGAGTATGTCTCTCCGGCTGTTCTTCTGAAATCATACCGCATGAATGTTGACAGCAGAGATGCTCTTCATGCTCTGCGTCTTGCTGAACTGGTCAAAGATCATGGTGTATGGGACTGTACTCACTGTTATCGGTGCCAGGAGAGCTGTGTTAAAAGCATTCCCATCATGGATGCCATTCATGGAATTCGTGAGGAGGCGATTACACTTCGAGGTCTCAAAGATACCAGTGGCTCCAAACATGCCGAGGCCTTTATGTCGGATATTGAAAAGAAAGGCAAGCTGGTTGAGGCCACTCTGCCAATACGTACCAATGGTGTTCTCTGGACGCTCCAGAACCTTCTTCCAATGGCCGTGAAAATGATTATGAAACACCGTACTCCGCCGCCGCCGCCTTTGGTAAAATCTTCCAAAGGAATAAAGGTATTCAGAGAGTTGTTCAGGGAGATGACCGAACATGTAAAGCAGGATCACAAATCGCATAAAAAATAATCGGGGAGAACTGCTGGATGAAGCGATACGCATATTACCTGAGCTGCATTAATGAGTCCATGACCAAAGAGGTGGATCGTTCAATTGAGCTCTGGCAGAAAGATCTTGGAATTGAGTTTGTGAAATTGCATGAAGGTACCTGTTGTGGCGGTAGCAATCTCGATTATGTCAGCCCGAAGCATTTTGCCCTTGTCAATGCGCGGAACATTGCACTTGCCGAAAAGCAGGGGCTTGACTTGATTGTCTCCTGCAATACCTGCCTGATGACAATTCGCAGTGCAAAAAAGAAGCTGGATGAAAGTCCAGAACTCAAAAAAGAGGTCAATGATCTGCTCAAAAAGGAGGGACTTGAGTATCGGGGTACTTCAGAGGTACGGCACCTGCTTTGGGTGCTGATTGATGATGTTGGCCTGGATGCGATTCGCCAGAAGGTAAAGGTGCCGCTCAAAAACTATCGGATTGCCCCTTTTTATGGTTGTCATATCCTCCGTCCGTCAGCGGTACTTGGGCACGATAATCCTCTTGACCCAACTTCGCTCGACCTTTTAATTGACGCTCTGGGAGGCCAAACCATCCCCTATAGCCATAAAAACCGCTGCTGCGGTTTTCATACACTTCTTGTTGCCGAGCAGGAGTCGCTCAATGTGGCTGCCGAGGCTCTTGAAGAGGCCATTCGGGCGAAAGCCGATTTTATTGTAACGCCATGCCCATTGTGCCATACCTCTCTTGATGGCTACCAGGCAAAGGCACTCAAAAATGCGGGTGTTGAGTCATCTATTCCTGTTTATCATATTTCAGAAATGGTTGGTCTGGCCCTTGGTTACAGCGCGAAAGAGCTTGGTATCAAAAGGCACATTGTGTGTTGAACCCTGCAAGTGCTCTATCGTTCCTGAAAATTTTAATAAAAGGCTGAAAAAGCGTAAATTCAGGCTTTCAATTGCTCTCAGCCGGGAATTACCGGACGTCCTGACGGGCCTAGTGTTTTGTTAACCCATCAAATTATTGCATTGCATGCTCAAAAATGATCTTTTTCTCCGGGCATTAAAGCGCCAGCCATGTTCCAGAACACCAATCTGGGTGATGCGCCAAGCCGGACGTTATTTGCCGGAATACCGTGCTGTGAGAGAGAAAACCGATTTCCTGACACTTTGTAAAACCCCTGAACTGGCAACCGAAGTTACTATTCAGCCTGTTGAATTAATGGGTGTGGATGCCGCAATTATTTTTTCCGATATTCTTGTGGTCAATGAAGCCATGGGTATGAATGTTGAGATCATTGAGTCCAAGGGGATCAAGCTTACTCCGCCGATTCGCTCTCAGGCTGATATCGACAAGCTGATTGTGCCCGACATTGATGAAAAGCTTGGCTATGTGCTCGATGCCCTTCGCATGACCAAAAGAGAGCTTGATAATCGTGTTCCACTTATCGGATTTACCGGTGCAGCATGGACACTCTTCACTTATGCTGTTGAGGGTGGTGGCTCGAAAAACTATGCCTATGCCAAAAAGATGATGTATCGGGAGCCAAAGATGGCCCATGCGCTTCTCGGCAAGATTTCCGGTGTCATCACCGCCTACGTGTTGAAGCAGATCGAGGCTGGCGCTGATGCCATCCAGATTTTTGATTCATGGGCCAGCGCGCTCTCCGAGGATGATTACCGCGAATATGCACTTCCCTATATCAAGGATACTGTCCAGGCGATTAAGGCCAAGCATCCTGAAACTCCGGTTATCGTTTTCTCAAAAGATTGCAACACCATTCTTTCCGATATTGCTGATACCGGTTGTGAGGCGATGGGTCTCGGCTGGGGTATCGATATTGGCAAGGCACGCAGAGAACTCAACGATCGCGTTGCGCTCCAGGGCAACCTCGATCCGACAGTGCTCTACGGCACACCTGAAAGAATCAAGGCTGAAGCCGCCAAGATTCTCAAATCTTTTGGCCAGCATACCGAGCACTCAGGCCACGTCTTTAACCTTGGTCATGGTATTCTTCCTGATATGGATCCAGAACACCTGAAGCTGCTCGTCGAATTTGTCAAAGAGGAGAGCACCCAGTACCACTAAGCTGCTCTGTTCATATATTATTGCGACGGAAGCCGCCTTATGCAATGAGCATAGGGCGGCTTTTTATGTGATCAGTGTTCCTGATATCTCCTGTTCCCGCGGGCATAGTGGGCCAATAGCAGCTTGATTTTAAGGGAAAAAGGTTGATTTTATAAAAAGAGTTGGAGAAAAGATTAGGAAGTTGAGTGAGGGAATGATACATTGGGTTCCCTGTTGAGATGTGGGCAGAAGAGAGCCTGAAGAAGAGAGGGGAAGCCTGAAAAATGGCACGTTATTTGTCAGTATGAGAAAAGGGAGTTGCAAAGTTGGATGATAATTTTCGGGTCGCTGAAAAGTGGGAAGAAAAGGAAAAAA
>CAIOLC010000281.1 GCA_903859055.1 uncultured Chlorobiaceae bacterium
AGGCCCGCATACGCGAAGCAGTTTCGCGTCAAATACTCAAGTTAGGAGCCGGATGCGGGAATTCCGCCAGTCCGGATCTGTCCGGGGGGCGAGGGGAAACCCTCGTCCCTACCGGGATACAGACATAAAAGTAACATCAATAAAACAACCTCAATCATCTTGCCCATTCAAAGATGCGAAGCAAAAGATTTTTGGACTTGGTTACAATTTACTTGTTTTTGTTTACGATAAGGTGGACGACCCCATAACAAAAACAGCAACATTAAACTTTGTAAGTTGTTCGTTTATTGCAAAAGAAAGAACTGCTGACTACACCACAACGTTTCGATTAAGAGAAATGGTTAAAGATCATGCAAATGAAGCTGATATAATTGCATATTTACAGGATAAAAATATACCTGCGGACGAAATAACCTTGTCGAAATTAGCCGGGCATATTCTGAAAAACCCGCCAGAACAAGGCTATTTGACCATTTCAAACGCGTTACAGTGGCGATTGCAATATCAAAGAATTGTTGCATTAAACGAAAATATTGCCGGAATATCAAAAATAGTTGATTATAATAAGGTCTGAATAATGAAAGTATTTGGAGCAAATATCTCTTTTCAGGTGTCCAGTTTTTTTAGTGAAAACTTGAAAACAATTGTGTCGTTTGAAAAGGCAAATACAATACTATACGATGCTTTCTGTATCCTGCATTTTTTTGAGGATAATGAAGAGTTGGTAGAGCTGAAGAGAGTTGTCTCCTTTTCTCAACCTGTTCTTGAAGAGCCTGACAGGGCTGAATATGGCGACTTTCAGACCAATGCTGACTTGGCTGGTAAAGTAACCATGCAGTTGGCTTCAAAAAACAGTTCACCTGAAATTGTCATTGAGCCAACTTGTGGGAAGGGAAGTTTTATCATTGCTTCATTATGTCACTTCAAGACTATCAAAAATATTTTTGGCATCGAAATTTACAAGCCTTATGTATGGGAAACAAAATTTAATATCATTAACTTTTTTCTTGTAAACCCCGACTGCAACAAACCCGAAATTTTAATAACTCATGGCAATGTCTTTGAGTTTGACTTTAACGTTATAGCAAAAAAGTATTTTACCAAAGAGATTTTAGTCATAGGCAATCCCCCCTGGGTTACAAACGCTGCGTTGGGAAGCCTTAATTCAAATAATCTGCCACGGAAATTAAATTTCAAAAATCATAGTGGATTAGATGCTATGACTGGAAAAGGAAATTTTGATATTGCTGAATCTATCACCGTAATGATGATTAATACTTTTCAGCACACCAAAGGCTCTTTGTCGCTTTTAGTAAAAAATTCGGTAATAAAAAATATTGTTTTTGATCAAAAGAAAAATCAATACACTATTGCTGATATAGAGAAGCACTGTATTGACAGCAAAAAAGAGTTTAATGTTTCAGTTGAGGCCGCATTATTCTGTTGTAAGCTCAATTCAAATCCCGCTTTTGATTGCAAGGAGTATAACTTTTATGACAATAAGCATTCTTGCCTGACATTCGGCTGGCTATCCGACAAGTTTGTTTCAAATATACTGACCTATATCAAGACAAAAAACATTGATGGAGAGTCTCCTTTTATTTGGCGACAAGGATTAAAGCATGATTGTTCTGCAATTATGGAGCTGGACAAAGTTAATGGCTACTATGTTAATGGATTGCATGAAGAAATAACATTGGAAGATAGTTTGGTTTATGGTTTTCTTAAAAGCTCGGACCTTAAAAATACCGTGATTGGTCAGACAAGAAAATATACCATTGTAACACAAAAAAAGATTGGTCAGGAGACGGCCTATATTAAAAATGAGTATCCTGAAGCATACAAATACCTAACTCGGCATCAAGCGACTTTTGAAGCAAGAAAGTCAAGTATTTATAATAATAAGCCGTTATTCTCAATTTTTGGTATTGGCGATTATTCTTTCAAGCCATACAAAGTTGCTATTTCAGCTCTTTATAAGACGTATCATTTTACCTTAATTTTCCCTCAGAACAACAAGCCGGTAATGCTTGACGATACTTGCTATTTTATTGGTTTTGATACTATTGAATTTGCGATTTATTCCCTGGTTCTTTTAAATTCTGAAATGACCATGCGTTTTTTGCAATCGATAACTTTTTCGGATGCAAAAAGAACGTTTACCAAAGATGTGTTAATGAGAATAAATCTGTTGGAAGTAGCAACAAGATTCAATAAAAATGAGCTTCAGGCTGATCTCAAAATACTCAATGACAAGTATCAGCTTGATGTGACACTCGATGCGTGGGATAGTTATGTCAAAGCAATGACCCCGGTAAATAATGGGCAAATGGCAATGTTTGCATAGATAGGTTTTAGACATGCAACAACTCCGGCTCAATGAATGGGCGGAGTTCTTGACGTAACGCTTTTTCAGTGACCAAATCAACGCTGCAACCCAGGAGATCTTCAAGGGAAAAAAGCACACCAAAATAACGGGTTGAGGTTGCTGCTCCGTCAAAAGCCACTTTAGGTGTCAGGAGAGGAAATAATTCTGGATTGAGTTAGTGACGTAACTGGTTGATTCGTTACATTCAGGAGAATAGATACCAATGTATTATGACAGACAAAAAATTAAGAATTCTTGTCGCCTCCCCCGGTGATGTTGAGAAAGAGCGGAAGATTGTTGAGGAGCTGATTGAGGATTGGAACATCCGCAACAGCGCTGATCGTCAGATAATGCTCGAAGCGGTGCTCTGGGAAAAACATGCAGCGTCGGAAAACAGAGGGAAGGGGGATGGCCCGCAGGAGGTGATTACTCGCCAGATTGTGGATGATTGCGATTGCGCTATCGGCATTTTTTGGAACCGCATCGGAACGCCGACCCGGATTGCTGCCGGCGGAGCGGTTGAAGAGGTGCAGAGAATGCTCACCGTTCTGAAACGTCCTGTTATGCTCTATTTTTCGAATCTCCCGATAGCCCGTAACAAAGTTGATAAAGAACAGGAGGCAAAGCTTGATGAGTTCAGGGCATTGATGAAAAAAGATGGGTTGGTATGGGAGTATGGCAATCGGGCGACCTTCCGAAAACTGCTTGCTCGCCACCTTGACAAGAATATACGCGAATGGTTCTGTACCCTCGGCGCTCCACCATCCAAACAGCCGATTCCAGCAGATGAAGTGTTGCGCCGCTATCATGCTGCGATCAAGGAAGAGCTGGGCTCTATTCGTATGCTTGGCCTGCCGGGCGTTGAGAGCGTCAAGGTCAACCTGAATGACGACACCTTTGTGCCGCTTCGCCTTTCCGACAGGCATGAGAGCGGCTTTCATCCACGGAAACAGGATATGCTTCAGGGGCGAGATGGAGCTGATGATATGTTCAACCCAGACGAGGTGATGCAGCGTGCCTTCAAAAAGCGTCGGATGCTGCTCGTTATCGGCGACCCAGGATCAGGCAAAACAACCCTGATCAAATATTATGCCTTGTGTGCCCTTGAGGATGATCACTTCAAAAGGCTCGGCTTTGCTGCTCCGGTCAACGTTTTTTATCTACCATTGCGCGACCTTGTCCGTCATGAAAAAGGTCACTACGACACACTGCCAGCCAATTTCTCTCACTGGTCTGAAAAGCACCACCAGCCCATTGATGCAACCTTTTTTGATGAGTGGCTACGCAATGGAACGCCCCTCATTTTACTTGATGGTCTTGACGAAATCAGCAACACGCACGATCGCATTGAGGTGTGCAAGTGGATTGATGCGGCCTTGCATACCTTCAACACTGCACGTTTTGTGGTTACATCAAGGGCGACAGGCTACCGTAAAGATGAGGGCATTGAGCTTGCGGCTGATTACGAGCGAGCCGATGTTCAGGATTTTACGATGGAACAGCAGGAGCGATTTTTGAAAAACTGGTTCACTGCAGCCTTTTTGAAAGAGCCTTGTCCGAAAGAGGTTGATGAAACGGAATGGGCGCGTCTGCAACGTGCGGAAGCTGGAGAACGAACGCAAAAGATGGTAGCCCATCTGAAAGAGGAGAAGAACAAGGGGCTGCGCCAACTGGCCGCCATACCGATGATCCTGCAAATTATGGCAATTCTCTGGAAGGATCGGGACTATATGCCGGAGAGCCGGGTCAAGCTCTATGAGGCATCGCTCGACTATCTGCTCGAATTTCGCGACAAGCGCCGGGGAATTATTCCACCTCTTTCGGCAGCGCGTGCCCGGCAGGTGCTTGCTCCGATCTCCCTCTGGATGCAGGAAAAGATAAAAAAGGATGAGGCGGCCGGCAAAGAGATGCACAAAAAGATAGGGGAGCAACTCGACAAACAGGATAAGCCGCCCTTGGTTGAGGATTTTTGCGATTATCTGGTGAAACGGGCAGGCTTGCTGGTGGAGACGGGAGCGCACGACTATCTCTTCCGCCATAAATCATTCAGGGAATATCTGGCAGGGGTTCAGCTCGTCACCAAAGTGCGTTCAACCAGGTATCTCGGGAACCTCATTGCAGGCTTTGGCCAGGACTGGTGGGACGAGCCGATACGCTTTTTTATGGCGCAGGGAGACGAAGAGATCTTCAACCTCTTTATGAAAAAGCTCTTTGACTCACCCGTCAGCGACCAGTTTAACCAGAAGCAGCAGTTGCTGTTGCAGACCATTATTGAGGAAGCGCCGCTGAAAAAAGTTGATGCACTCTGCAAGAAACTGCTTGACTCTGCAACTACTGCAGGCCGCCAGCGGGTGATTATCGACTGCCTCAAAGCTATCGGCAAACCGGCAGCACTTGATGCTTTGAAGAAGTTCACTTATGAGGGTCTCGCAAAAAACAGGGATGTTGCTGACAGGGTCGAAGAGGTCTTTCTCGCTCTGGGTGGCCAAGAAAAGAGTGTCAGCGGAAAAACGGCCTCATACCGCAACCCCAATGAACACTATGCCGAGTATATCCTGATACCGGGAGGAAACTACCGGTATTCAGTGACAGAGGAAATCGTTGATGTGCCTGATGTTTACTTTGCCAAATATCCGGTAACCAACAAGCTTTACCGTTCATTTATTGCGTGGCTGGCGGCAAAAGAGTCGCCTGGGTTGCGTCCAGCATTCACTGCCGAGCTGAACGCCATTGCAAGGAGTAACGAATGGGGAAAGGGGTTTGGCGATTATCTCAAGAAGGGCAACGACAACCTTGCCAGTCACTTTCGTTCACGGTTTGATGAAGATCGCAAATTTGATGGAGAGGATCAGCCGGTTGTTGGTGTCACCTGGTATGCCGCTTGCGCCTATGCTCTCTGGCTTTCAATGCTTGAGGGAGAGAGGAATCGTTATCGTCTTCCGAATGAAGAGGAGTGGGAGTGGGCCGCAGGTGGAAGGCAGGGGACAACGGGAGAGAAAGTACGCCCCTATCCATGGAAGGAAGAGAAGGGCGAGCCAGGCTCAGCGTTGGCTAATTATAATAAGAACATAGGAGCAACAACCCCTGTCAGCAATTATCCTGAAGGTGCTACGCCTGAAGGGCTGTACGATATGGCGGGCAATGTGTGGGAGTGGATGGAGAACTGGTATGATAACGATGAAGATTGGCGTGCACAGCGAGGCAGCGCGTATTATAGCAGTAATGCTGATGCTCTGCGCTGCTCCTCCCGGCTCGTCAGCATTCCGTGGAACGACGTCAACGCCGATGTGGGTTTTCGAGTGATTCGTTCCAGTCCCTCTTCCTGAACATCTGATCCCCTGATATCTGGAACCCTGAAAAAGAAAGCTTACACGACAAGGCAGAACCAACATGGAGAGGCAAGAAATTTTTTTTGGGCGGGGAAGCAATACGATAGAACTGCCGTCTTATCTTTAGAATCATTCGGCGGTTCATTTGCTGGTTGCGTGCAAACACACAAGAACGTACCAGGTTCTCTTTTTCCTTTGGAGTGAAGCATGCCTGTTTTTTCCTTTTTTAGAGGTATTATAAAAGATAATTTCCTTGTAATTTGAGAAGAGAGATCAATGGACGATATCCTGTTGCTGGCAGATAAAGTAAGAAATAACCTTGTGTTGGGCGAAAGCCACTTCAGGGAATTCAAGTCTGCTTTTGAGGGGAGGCCTGACCATAAAAAGCCAGGAAAAGCTAAATCAATATGCGCAAGTATTGCAGAGGCATTGGTTTCATTTGCCAATGCTGATGGTGGTTCTGTTATCGTCGGCGTTGAAGATGACGGCGAAATTACAGGAGTACCTCATTCGGCAGATGATATTCAGGTCATGCTGAATTCAGTCAGAACTCATGTCTATCACAATCAGCAATTACCATTAAATAATGCAAACAAGCTGACACTCAATGATAAAATTGTGCTCTATTTTTCGGTGAATAAAGGTACGGCAATGATTTATCAGCTTCCTGACGGGAGATGTGTCAGGCGAAAAGATAAGTCAACCATGCCTGAGTCAGTGAACCAGATTCAGTTTGAACGGCAGGAGGTTAAATCCCGGGAGTATGACGGCCAATTTGTTGATGGGGCACTGGTAACGGATCTGGATATCAAATTGCTTCAGGGCATAGCCGACGAGTATATCAAAGGGCTCAGTGTGGAGCGGTATTTACAGCAAACAGGGTTGGCTGAATATGCCCAGAATGGATTACGGCTGAAAAGGGCAAGTTTGTTGCTCTTTGCCACTAATGTTGACAAGTGGCATCCACGGTGTCAGGTACGATTTCTGAAAGTCAATGGCAACATGCTGGAGGCGGGTGAAAACTATAACGTGGTGAGTGATGAAGCCGTTAAAGGAAATATTTTTGAGTTACTGATAACATCATGGGAGCATTTGAGGCCATACCTTGCGTATAAGACAGAATTTGGCACCAATGCCCACTTTGAACAAAAGTATATCTATCCGGAAGATGCTGTGCGAGAGGCACTCTTGAATGCCATCGCACACCGGGATTACAGTATTGCAAATGCCATAGAGATATACATTTACAACGACAGAATGGAGATCAAAAGTCCCGGCGCATTACTTTCAACCATCACCATAAAAAATTTGACAGAACTCGAAGGAGCACACGAATCAAGGAACTCGCTGATTGCCAGGGTGTTGAAAGAAAACAGATTAATGAGGGAGCTTGGCGAAGGTATCAAGAGGATTTTCACCCTTATGCACGAGAAAGAACTTGAAAAGCCGGAGCTCTACTCCAATGGCCTCTGGTTCAGGGTTACCTTGTCCAGCAAGACGGTTTCTGTTTGAAGGTTGGACGCGCCTTGATTTTCGTTATCACGAACATTAAAAACTGAACAATGAGTGACAAGCGGTATCGTAACATAAAGATTCTGATTGCTTCACCGGGTGATGTCAAGGCGGAGCGTGAGTGTGCTGAACGGGTTATCCGCCGTCTGGAAATTTATGATGAACACCAGAGGCTTTTGCGGCTGATACCGAAACGATGGGAGTTTGATGCTGCTTCCGAAATGGGCGAGTCGCCTCAGGAGATTATCAATCGCCAGCTTGTTCATGAATGTGACTGTGCCGTTTGCATGTTTTGGACAAGGATTGGCACTCCAACGGATAGTGCTCTCGGCGGTGCAGTTGAAGAGCTTGAGTTGATGGTGAAGGCCGGAAAACTGGTAATGCTCTATTTTTCTGATGCTTCATTACCTCCCCCTTCAGCATTTGATCATGACCAGTACAATTGTTTATATGCTTGGAAAAAAACGTTGCATGACGGCAAGCGCGGACTTATAAAAACCTATCAGAATGTCCTGGAGTTTGAGATAATGCTTGAGCGGGAACTGCGGCAGCAGTTGCATGCCCGCTTTGGTGGCGGCAGTGGTGGCGACATTGGCGATGAGAATAACGCCGAGCTTGAACAGCGTTATTGTGCTACATTAAAGGAGGATCTGTGCAGAATCAAGATTTTGGGTTCACCCGATATTGATGGTGTGCAGGTGAAGCTTGACGACACCTTTGTTCCTCTGCGAATGTCGGAATTGTGGCGCAGCGACAAGCGTCTGGAGGCGAAACATGCGCTGATGCTGCATGAGGCGAAACATCACCGCACGCCTGACGAGGTGATGCAACTGGTTCTTCCCGAGTATCGCCTGTTGCTTGTGATTGGTGATCCTGGTTCAGGAAAAACCACGTTGATGAAATATTATGCGCTTTGCTGCCTTGAACATCAGTCAGAACGGCTTTTTGGCGCGGATATTTCGGCGCGGGTTTTTTACCTCCCCTTGCGTGAGCTTGGTGCGGATGATTGGCTGCCGAAGATCGTGCTGCCTCAGCAACTTTCCGCCTGGGCGGAGAAGCACTCGCTTTCCATTGATGGCAAAGTGTTTGATGGCTGGTTGCGCGACACAAACCGGAAATCTCTGGTACTGCTTGATGGCCTTGATGAGATCAGCGATCTTGAACGGCGCAAGGCAGTTTGTGGCTGGATCGATTGTGCCTGCAACAGCTTTCCTGATGCAGCATTTGTGGTGACCTCCCGGTTTACCGGCTATCGCAAGGTTGATGGTATTGAGCTGACGGCTGATCACCAGCGGGTTGATGTGATGGATTTCACCGAAAAGCAGCAGGAGGAGTTTCTCGACAAATGGTTCCGGGCGGCGTTTGAGCGTGAGCTGCCGCCAGTAGGGGTAATACGGGAAAGCTGGAGGGAGCAGCAGAAGCAAAAAGCTGTCGAGTGCACCAAAAAGATTGTTGCCTGTTTGCAAGAGCCCAAAAACAGAGGATTGCGTGAAATGGCGGCTGTGCCCATGCTGTTGCAGATTATGGCAATTCTCTTCAGGGCGCGGGATTTTTTACCAGAAAACAGAGTTGACCTCTATCGAGTGGCGCTCGACTATCTGCTGGAGTTCAGGGATAAACAGCGAAACATGAAACCTTTGCTGCCAGCGCTCAAGGCACGACTGGTGCTCTCTCCGGTATCGCTCTGGATGCAGGAGAGCTTGCATGCCGATGAGGCCCTCAAAGATACCATGCACACCGAGATGGAGAAAACCCTGAAAACCTTCGATGCTCCTCCAACAGCCGAAGAGTTTTGCAAGAACCTGGTTGACCGGGCGGGTGTGCTGGTCATGTATGGCAAAAATGAATATCTTTTTCGCCACAAGACCTTCCGGGAGTATCTGGCTGGCGGGCAGTTGGCCAGGCAGAGCTTGTCGGATGCCAACTCGCTTGACAGCGTTATCCTCAATTTTGGTGACGACTGGTGGAATGAGCCCCTGAGTTTTTTTGCTGGCCAGATTGATGACAAGCTTTTCGACATCTTCATGAAGAAGCTTTTCGACTCTCCGGTGAGCGAAAGCATGGATCAGAAACAGCAAACCCTACTTGATATTTTTATCCGTGAAGCACCACAGAAAAAAATTGATGCCCTGCGCCGAAAGTTGCTCGATCCTGAAACGACGCAGAACCGCCAGCGCTACATCCTGCAATGCCTCAAAAGTATCGGCAGTGATGAAGCTCGTGATGCCGTCCGGGTCTTCGTCATTCCCGTTTCAGGAGTTGCCCGTGATGCCGATATGCTGCAGCTCGCGGCCCTTGTTACCGGCGATTCCCTTCTTGTTTCAGCAAGTACCACTTTTTCGCAAGTATGGCAGAATCCCCATGAGCAGAATGCGCAATATATCCTGATACCGGGAGGAAGTTACCTCTACTCGCTGACCGAAAAAGAGGAGCGTGTCAGTGATCTTTACTTTGCCAAATATCCGGTAACCAACAGGCTTTACCGCTCATTCATATCCTGGCTGGAGGCAAAAGAGTCGCCGGAAGTGCTTTCAATATTCATCGCTGAGCTACATGCCATAGCGAAGAATAATACTTGGGGAAAGGGGTTTGGCGACTATCTCAAGGAGGGTAACGACAATCTTGCCAATCACTTTCGTTCTTCCTATGATGACGATCGCAAATACAATGGAGAGGATCAGCCGGTCGTTGGTGTCACCTGGTATGCCGCCCGCGCCTACGCTCTCTG
This sequence comes from uncultured Chlorobiaceae bacterium, assembly GCA_903859055.1. GTDB lineage: Bacteria > Bacteroidota > Chlorobiia > Chlorobiales > Chlorobiaceae > Chlorobium. The sequence goes on from CAIOLC010000281.1 coordinate 9,938, forward strand.
GCTTTCGCTGCTTGATGGGGATGCCACTCGTTACCGCCTTCCGACAGAGATGGAATGGGAGTGGGCGGCTGGAGGAAAGCAAGGGACAACGGGAGAGAAAGTACGTCTCTATCCCTGGAAGGAAGAGAAGGTCGAGCCAAGTTCAACCTTGGTTAACTATAATAAAAATATAGGGGCAACAACACCGGTAGGTCGTTATCCTGATGGGGCAACACCTGAAGGGTTGCATGATATGGCGGGGAATGTTGACGAGTGGACGGAGGATTGGTATGATAAAGATGAAGATGTGCGTTCGTTACGGGGAGGTTGTTGGTTCGACGAAGCTGATGCTCTGCGCTGCTCCTCCCGGCTCAGCGTCAATCCGTGGAGCAACGACGACGATGTGGGTTTTCGAGTGATTCGTTCCAGTCCCTCTTCCTGAAAATCTGATCCCCTGATATCTGGAACCCTGAAAAAGAAAGCTCACACGACAAGGCAGAACCAACATGGAGAGGCAAGAAATTTTTTTTTGAACTGACAACTGACAACTGACAACTCTCCCGCAATGCCAAATCACGAAATGCTGATCGTCAAAAAGGCCTTCGATTTTTCGAAATGGCTGCTGCATCACACGGGGAAGTTCCCGAAGAGCTTTCGCTTCAGCATTGCGGTGCGGCTCGAAAACAGTGTACTCGAATTTACCGAACTCGTTGCGGTGGCCAACATGCGCAGCAGCAAGCTTCAGGGTTTGCATGAGGCTGATGGGGTGTTGACCCGGTTGCGGCTCCTTTTCCGCATGAGTTTTGAGATGAAATTCATCAATCTTGCCTCCTACGAATTCGGGAGCCAGCAGATTGCCGAGTTGGGGAAAATGCTTGGTGGCTGGATAAAAAAGGTTGAACAATCGGTGGAGAAATGATAACTTTCCCAACGGAAAAGGGCCGATACAATGATCTCCCCGTTCGAAGTGCGGGAGCTTGTAAAACAACAAAGCTGATGCTCTGCGCTGCTCCTCCCGGAACAACAACAATCCGAGGAACAACAACAACAATGTGGGTTTTCGAGTGATTCGTTCCAATCATGCCCGGTTATGAGTGAAAAGCCCATCCTGATGCCGCTCTTTCAAGGAAGAGCGGACAGTTTTTGGGCATGACATCGGGCTCTTTCTCCTGAGGCACGTCGCCACCTCGTCGGTGGGGCGGGCACAAACAGAACAGACAAAACAGGTCGCTTGAGTAAGCAATTGAAAGAGCGGCCTGTTTTTTTTCTGCAAACGCCATGAAAACCAGCAAAAACCTTTTTGAGGGTATCGTTGCCTTTGAAAACGTGCTTTCGGCAGCTCAAAAGGCGGCGAAAGGGAAGCGTGAAGAGCAGTCTGTGCTGAAGTTTTATAACCATTTCGAAGAGAACCTCTGGCAGATTATTTCGGAGCTGCGCAACAAAACGTACCAACCGGGCTCGTATAAAACCTTCAGCATCTACAAGTCAAAACCCCGTCAGATCAGCGCAGCGCCATTCCGTGACAGGGTGGTGCATCATGCGCTTATCACCGTTGTCGGGCCCATTCTGGAACGGAGCTTTATCTTCGATACTTACGCCAACAGAGTCGGCAAGGGGACACACAAGGCAATCGCACGCTACCAGCACTACCTCACAAAGTACGCCTACGCGCTGAAGTGCGATATCCGAAAATACTTTCCCTCCATTGACCATGAGATTCTCAAAGCACTGCTCCGGCGTAAAATTGCCTGCGCCGATACCCTCTGGCTGATTGAAACCATCATCGACAACAGCAATCCGCAAGTTGAACATCTCCACTATTTCCCCGGCGATACCCTCTTTACCCCGCACGAAAGAAGGAGGGGCCTGCCGATTGGGAACCTCACCAGCCAGTGGTTTGCCAACTACTACCTCAGTTTTTTCGATCACTATGTCAAAGAGGTGTTGCACTGCAAAGGCTACGTGCGATATGTGGATGATTGTGTTTTGCTCTCCAACAGCAAGCAGGAGTTGTGGGAGTGGAAAAGAGCCATCGATCAGGTTCTTGAGCAGTACCGCTTGATACTCAACCCGCAGAGAACAGAACTCTATCCCTCGACGGAAGGGAAGAGTTTTCTTGGCCAGCGGGTCTTTCAGTCACACCGGCTGCTCCCTGCCGAGAATGTTCGCAGGGCGAAGAGACGGATTCAATGCCTCCTGCTTGCAAAGCCGGCCAACATCAGGCAAACTCTTTCAGGGTGGTTTGGCCATGCGCGTCAGGCCGATACCCGCAATTTGCTGCGGTTGATTTCTGGACGGATATGGAGTGGTACAGGGAAGAGCTGAGTGCAAACAAGGTATTCGATTTTGTTCTTTCGACCAAAAACAACATTTTGGCAAGGGGTGGCAGTACGAAGCCGTCGTATGTAACGTCTATCGCTGCAACCACAACTGTTAATCGCGAAAAAGCTGATGGTCGGGGGGTGTTGAAGGAGACGGCAGCGAAGAAAAAAGAGCAAACCGATGAGATTTTTCAACTATTTTGGATAAGTATGGATACAGAAAATACTCTTGAGTTGATTGCTGTTTCATTGACTGCAATTGGTGGAATATGGGCCTTTTTCAAATGGAGTTATCCAGGTTTGAAGGAAGCCAGAACAATAAAAAAGGACAGTAAAAAGTAC
>CAIOLC010000282.1 GCA_903859055.1 uncultured Chlorobiaceae bacterium
ATGGATGATGGATGATGGATGATGGATGATGGATGATGGATGATGGATGATGGATGATGGATGATGAGTGATGGATGAGAAAATTAAACGTTAGATAAAGGCACACACGTTGCCTTTGACAGGTAAAATATGGCTGTTGAGAAAAAAGTATTGCTCATTTTTATTCAAGCTGATAGCGGTGTTGATGGTGCTGCTTCCCTGGAAGATGCCTCAGCCAAACGAAGTCTCTTCAGCACATTGAAAGACAGCGCCCTGAGTAACATCATCCGGCGGGCACAGTTCGCCATTCCTCCGCTGGCGCTGATGATTCTCAGCTCCCAGAAAGTGGCGGGCGTGAGCCAGACCTTCTGCGACCTGCGTTTTGAGAAACTTCCGCTCGACCAGCACTGGGATATGGCTGGCATCAGCGTCCAGACCGGTGCCGTCAGGCCAGCCTTTGAGCTTGCCCGTGCACTCCGTTCCAGAGGCATCAAGGTGGTGCTCGGTGGACCTTACGTTTCCATCTTCCCTGACCAGTGTCGCGACCATGCCGACTCACTCGTCATTGGCGAGGCCGACGATATCTGGCGCGAGGTGCAGGAGGATCTGCTTGCCGGTGCCCTCAAGCCGGAGTACCGGGTTGACACCTTTCCCGACCTCTCGATTGAGCGTGTTGTTGAGAAGAGTGCCCTCGACATCAAGAGCTACTTCACCACCAACGTGGTGCAGACCACCCGAGGCTGCCCCTTCAGTTGCGACTTCTGCAACGTCCACGTCATGAATGGCCACCGTTTGCGCCACCGAAGCATTCCCGCCGTTCTCAGGGAGGTTGAAACCTTTCTGAAAGAGGACAAACGGATCTTCTTCTTTCTCGACGACACCATCAACGCCGACGAAGAGTATGCCGAACAGCTTTTTCGCCAACTGGAGCCCTTCAAGATCAAATGGGTAGGCCAGGCAACCACCGCCCTTGGCGAAAAGCCCCGACTGCTTGATGCCTTCGCCCGCTCCGGTTGCGGCGCACTCCTGATCGGCATTGAGAGCCTTACCGACGGCAGCAACCACGCCCACAAGAAGTTCCATAACCCAGCCGCCCGTCAGGTGGAGTGCATCAAGCATATCCGTCAGGCAGGGATATGCGTCTACGGCAGCTTCATCTACGGCCTCGACGAAGACACGCTCGAACTTCCCGCGCAACTCGAAGCCTTTATCGAAGAGACCGGCGTTGATGTGCCCGGCATCAACCTTTTGCGCCCCATTCCCGGCACTGGCGTTTTCAATCGACTTGCCGAGGAGGGGCGCCTGCTCCACTCGCCCGATGACCATGATGCTTTCAAGTTTTCATGGGGGCAGGAGATGCTCTACAAGCCTTTGCGCATTCCGCTGCAAGAGTTTATTCCGAGTTATACCACGCTCACCAGCCGCGTTTTTACCGTGCAGAATGCCGTGAAGCGGGCGATGCGTGCGCCACGGCTGCGGTCGGCGGTGCTGATGTTCAATCTGCTCTACGTGCACATGTACGGGATGGCGCGGAAGGATTTGCTGCGGCAGTTGCGGGGGATGGGGTGAGGAGGGTATTTGTGAAACACCGGTACAAAAGATAACTTGCGCAGGGACCTTTTTTTTCCAGTAACCAGCAAAAAGGAGCGGATGATGAAGAGTATGACGATGCGGGGCAGAGCTTCGCTGAAGAGAAAAGATGCTGTACTCAGGGAGAGATTTTTGTTGCTGCTTCAGCGACAGTGGAAAATGGGCTTTACCGTTTCAGCTCTCGGGTTGTTGTCATTGCTCTTTTTGACCACAACCTTGACTGCTGCAGTGTCAAAGGTAGTGCCAGCAAATTTTGTAAAGATCCCGGCGGGCGAATTTACGATGGGCAGCCCTGCGAGTGAGACCGGCAGGTCAAATGATGAGACTCAGCATCAGGTGCGTTTGAGTAGTTTTTATATGAGCAAATATGCTGTGACGGTTGCTGAGTTCAGGAAATTTGTGGATGCAACCGGGTATCGGACGGATGCGGAAAAGGGTGGCTGGAGCATTATTGTTTCCGATAAAATTGAAAAGAAGGATGGCGTAAACTGGCGCTATGGAGTGTCTGGTAGCGTTCGACCAGCAAGTGAGGATAACGATCCGGTGATTCATGTGAGCTGGAATGATGCTGTAGCGTATGGGCAGTGGATGTCAGCAACAACGGGAAAAACGTACCGTTTGCCAACGGAAGCGGAGCGCGAGTATGCCTGCCGTGCAGGAAGCGTTACTGCATTTAATACGGGCAATACCATAACGCTACAACAGGCGAACTTTGTTAATGCTGAAGGTCAGTACCGAGCAAACACTGTTCCGGTCGATAGCTTTGCGCCGAATGCGTGGGGCTTGTACACCATGCATGGGAATGTGTATGAGTGGTGCAGTGACTGGTATGGAGATTATGGTAGTGGTACGGTATCCAACCCTGTGGGACCGGCAACCGGTTCGTACCGCGTTCTTCGTGGCGGGAGCTGGCACCTCAACGCCGGGTACTGTCGGTCGGCGTATCGCAATTGGAACACCCCCGGCTTCCGGGACGACTTTGTTGG
>CAIOLC010000283.1 GCA_903859055.1 uncultured Chlorobiaceae bacterium
ACAAGGTAAAAGTCACAATAGGGGCAGCGGGCTTTACAGAATGGAATGTGAACATAGAGCGTCAGCATAACACTCCGACGCTGCAATCAACAATGATATCGGGATTACGAGGCAACAAGAATATACTCCGTAACGGCTTGATAGAGATCATCTGCCACAAATTCTGGTATAATGTTTCGCTTGAAGCAGAGTTCTTCCTCATTATGCCCTGTCCTTACCAGCACCGGCCTGAGTCCGGCACGTTGCCCGCACTCGACATCAAGTGTTTTATCACCAACAAAAAAGGATGCTTTCCGATCAACGACGTATCCTTCTGCAAGAAACTCACGAATGGCCTGCTCAACCATACCCGTGGCCGGTTTTCGGAAATCAGCAAAAAGGTCATACACGGGATGAGGATATTCAGGATGAAAGGGGCAGTAATAGCAACGGTCAAATCCCGCATTTTTGGCTGAAAGCAGCTCATTGAGATAACGATTCACCTCCTCTACCTGCTCGATAGTGGCGATTCCTCTCGCAATTCCCGCCTGGTTGGTCACGACAACAATCTGAAATCCGGCATCTCTTGCAAGTGATATCGCTTCATCTGCCCGATCAATCAGAACCAACTGCTCTCTGGAAGCGATATAAGAGCCCGTATCCTGATTGATAGTACCATCCCTGTCGAGAAAAAGAACCTTGATTGTCTGCTTCATCAGCCTTGCGGTTCAAGAAGTTCGCGGTAGAGATGATCATACTCCTCTGCCGAATTTTTCCAGGTAAAGTCACGGCTCATTGCCTCTGCCACAATCTGCGGCCAACACTCGTCATCATGGAAGCACTGGAGAGCTTCACCGAGCTTTTCAAGCAGCGACTCGGGAGTATAATCATAAAAGATAAAGCCTGAACCACTCTCTTTTGCATGCTCCTCAATGGTTTCAACAATACCTCCGCCAGCATAAACGACAGGTATTGTTCCATAGTTCATGGCAAACATCTGAATCATCCCGCATGATTCAATCATACCTGGCATAAGGAGAATATCGAGGCCAGCGATCGCCAAATGAAAAAACGCATCGGAATACTCTGTCAGAACACTCACCTGTTCTGGATGCGTCAAAGCAAAATCCAGAAACAGCTTTTCATATTTTTTATCACCCGATCCACAAATGACAAGCTGAATATCAAGGGCTGCAAGCTGCTCTATACTCTGCTGCAGGAGATCTGCTCCCTGAAACTCATCAAAATTGGCAATTACCCCTACAACCGGGACCCCTTCACGGTAGGGGAGTCCTGCCTCTTCAAGAAAAGCTTTTTTATTATCAAGCTTTCCCTCCTGGTGCTCAAGACTGTATCGTTTCTTGATCAGCTTATCTGTCGAAGGGTTCCACTGCCTGTTGTCAATACCATTAAGAATCCCATAGAATTTGGCCTGATACTCTTCGAGAACCCGTCCCAAGCCAAAAGTCTTGGGACCATTATGTACAATCTCCTCCGCATAACGCCTGGAGGTGGTGGTCAGGAGATCAACATGCTCAACCCCTGTGTAGAGCATGTTCACCTCATCATTGGTGCAATGCAAGGCAGAGCAGACCTCATCCGGCAGCAACCGTTGAAACGCCTTGTAGGGGAGAACTCCCTGACGATAAATATTATGAACGGTAAGCACCGTTTTTATATCCCTGAAAAACTCGTGGGAGGCATACACTGTCTTGAGAAGAAGAGGAATGAGAGTAGCATGCCAATCATGACAATGGATAATATCTGGCTTCCACCCCAAACGCAAAAGGGTTTCAAGAACACCTATATTAAAAAATACAACCTTGTCAGTACTTCCCTTGAGATCACTTCCGTTAGAGAGGTCAGTAAAAAAACCGTTACGCTTAAAATATTTTTCGTTATAAAGAAAATAGGTCTGAATCTTGCTTGAGGGCAGTGCTGTAACCTTTACATTCAGCAAGTCCGTCTTCTCTTTGAGCTGAACTTCGATGTCGGACAGACGCAAGACATCATGGAGTCGAAATTTTCGATCATTGATAGTTCCATACTTCGGCATCATGATACGGGCCTCAAATCCCTCATCCTCAATCGCCTGGGGAAAAGATGCCATGTAATCAGCAAGCTGGCTGATTCTTACAAAAGGAGAAACTTCACCGGAGACATAAAGAACTTTAAAATTTCGTCTGGGCATCTATATGGCACTCAATCTATAATTTTTCATAAAAAACTTTTATAGAACTACATAAGTTTCTAATTTACGAATTTTCAGCGTCAGATACAATCAAGGCTCTCTTACTGGAGGTCCGAAGGATTATTAATGCAGTACCCCCGAATTTCACTCCTTTTTATGGCTTTCCTCCCTGTATTTGCAGGAGGCTGTGCTTCAGATCGCCCCCCTTCCGGCGGGAAAAACGAAACGACCCCTTTACAGGTTTTACTCTCTGACCCTGCGCCATCAAGCATCAATATTTCAACAAAGAGTATTCGGTTGACCTTCAACCATGAAGTGACTGGACGACAAATGCTCAAGGCGTTGAGTATAACACCCCCTGTTGGGGCATACGATATTACCCAGAAGGGAAAAACCATTGAAGTAAATACAGACAAACCACTTGAATCAGAGCGTACCTATATTGTCTCTCTCAATAAAAACCTCCAGGATAACAGGGGGCACTCCTTGCCATTCCCCTTCACCATGGCATTTTCAACGGGCAAAAAGATTGACAACGGAATTATCAATGGTACAGTGGTTCATGAAGATTTTTCACCCGCCAAAAACGCACTGCTCCTTGCTTTTGCAGAACCTTCCCAAAAAAGTGGAAAAGGAAGCTTGATGAACCGAATTCCAGAGTACATTCTTCAAGCTGATGCTTCCGGAGGGTTCTCATTCAGACACATTGCTGCAGGATCCTATAGAGTGGTCGCCATTGATGACCGGAATAACGATATGCAATATACTCCTGGAGAAGAGGGGGTTGGTATAAGCAGTATGGGCATTATTCGCACAGGAACATCTCATCTGCTTTTCAGACTGAGCCGTTCACAGCAAAATGGTGCTCATCCGAAGCCAAAGCCAGTCAATCAGATGGCTGAATCTGCTGAAACAGGAAGCATCTCCGGAAAGTGTTTTGCTGTCGGAAAATCAGTGATGATTGAGGCATCCAGCGCAACTGCATTATACAGAGTTCCTGCAACAAGTGAAGGCAACGGAATATTTTACTATATTTTTCAGAATCTTCCTCCTGGCAGCTATACCGTGAGTGCATATACTCCTTTAGGAGGCAAAAAGAGGGATGCTCAACAAGACTGGAACCCTGGTACCATAATGCCATTTCAACCTGCAGATCCCTTCGCGTTTTATGCGGAAAAAGTAACTGTTCGGGCTCGATGGACAACAGAGCATATTGATATTCGGATCAAGGATTCACTGTAAACCAAAATTATTGTTTCATGAATACAGCATCAAAAATAGGGCCAAATTCAATCATTCAAACTGTCGCAGCTCTTGAGGCTACCTATGGCAAATCAAAAACAGAGAGCATGCTGCGCAAAATAGGCCAAGGGTATCTTGTCGGAAACCTTCCAAAGGAGATGGTTGAAGAGATAAAATTTCACACACTGGCTTGTGCACTGCAAAAGGAGATTGGTGAGACAGCAAGCGCCAGCATTCTTAAAGATTCTGGAGAACGAACTGCTCGCTATTTGCTGAAAGTCCGTATACCTTCAATATTTCAGAAATTAGTAAAGCTGCTTCCTGCACGTACCGCCTTTAAACTGTTGTTTTATGCGATCAGCAAGAATGCGTGGACCTTTGCCGGCAGCGGAGAGTTTTCATACAGCATGAATCAGCCACCCGAAATAACAGTCAAGGTAACCTTCCCTACCCACCCTGTAGTCGGGAATTTTTATCTCGGCACTTTCACTGCCCTTGTGCAAGAGCTTATCAATCCAAAAAGTTCCATAAAAGCTGATATTCGAAAGGAGAACGAGGCTATTGGATGCCACTACCGCTGCGAGATATGATAAAGGTGACGATAACAACAGCTCGGTACCCCCCCCTCCTTTTTAGAAAGAGTCGATAAGCTCTTGTTGAATCAGAGGCTGGATATTTTCCACAGCAGGATGGTAACAATATGAGAGAGAGAACAGGAGTAAACAAAAAAGCCCATCGGGAGGATGGGCATTTTTGATGATAAAAAACTCGGCGACGACCTACTCTCCCGCTGTTAGGCAGTACCATCGGCTCTCCAGGGCTTAACGACT
>CAIOLC010000284.1 GCA_903859055.1 uncultured Chlorobiaceae bacterium
CTGATACGTATCATCGGTAAAGAGCAGATCGAACTCATTGAAATATGCTCCCCCAAATTTTATTGGATTGCCTCTCTTGCCGGAAAAGTTACGGGGAAAAAAGTAATTTTGACACGCAACGTGCCATACCGCAAAAAAGGGGTAAAAAAACAGATCAATCGATTACTCTATTCTATACTTATCGACGGAGTCATTGCTGTTTCAGATAAAATTAAACGTGAACTTCTTGAAGATTACTCTCTTTGTGAAAATAAAATAAGCGTAATATACGACGGGATTGACTTAACCCTTTTCTCGGATCAACAACAAAAAGAGGCCGACCGTCTTGTTCATAAGGTTACCTGCGTGATAGCGGTCATCAGTCGATTGGACGCAAACAAGGGTCTTGAGTGTTTTATTAAAGCAATTCCGCACATTCTTGAAAAGAGTAGATCAGCTCAATTCCTCATTGTGGGTACTGGAGCACTTGAGACTCAACTCAAAGAACTGGCGAGTACACTCAATATCTCCGACAAGCTCTTGTTTACGGGCTTCCGACATGATATTCCTGAAATACTTGCCGAGGTAGATATAACCGTGATGCCGTCACCCGCAGAGGGGATGTCGATGAGCGCTCTGGAATCAATGGCATCAGGCCGCCCCGTTGTAGCCACGTCAGGTTCTGGTTTGGTTGATGTGATAGTCAACAACGTTTCAGGGATAATCGTAAAACCGGATGACAGTAAGGAGCTTGCAGAAGGTGTTGTCAAATTATTGCACTCCGACTACAGGGAAATAGGAAGAGCTGCAAGAAAAATAGTGGAAGAAAAATTTGCCCTGCAACAAGTGGTCAGTCAATATGAACAATTAGCAAAGGAGTTTATAGATCATTGAAACTCTCAACCCCCTGGGCATGAAATCAAAAAAAGATCACCGTGTGTTCCGAAGACGCTTTGCCAGCGCTCTTCGGTTTGTAGCCAGACAGCGAAAAACGGGGCAAGCTCTTCAAAGGAGTCCACAAAACATTGTCATTCTCGCACGGGAGTGTTATGGCGACTGTATTCTGCTGACCCCTCTTATCGGGAGCCTTCGCAAGGAGTATCCGAATCTCTCCATATACGTCGTTGCATTCAGCCAGATTATTTTCAATTTTTTCAGTGCTGACCCAAACGTCACAGCAGTTTATCATGCAAAGAGAAAAATTTATCGCTACATCAAGGGTATTCTTTTCAAGAAATTTGATCTGCTGTTCAATCCCAAGGATCACCCCTCTACTCATTTTCTCATTCAGTCCGTGCTTATACGGGCGAACCACAAGGTGGGGCATTTCAACCCACATCATGAAGGGCTCTTCGACCAGCTTATCAGCATGGAGCCTGACACCCATGAGTCATTAAAAAATCTTGCACTGCTCGATCTCCTCGGAACAAAAAAAGCAGCGGCACCGCACAAACCTTATGTACCGGCAATGCCTCTCTCTGCAGAAACAGCATCATTCCTGAAAACACTGCCTCAAGGCAAAAATATTGGCATCAACATCAGCACTGGCCACGCTGGAGGAGACCGGACACTCCAACAATGGTCGGAACTGATACAGGCATTTCCTGACGAGCAGTTTATCATTTTCTCTTCGCCACAAGACATTGAAGAAAAAAAACAGCTCGAACAACCCAATAGTAACGTCATTCCATCTCCCTCAACACGCAACCTCTATGAGGTAGGCGAAATTGTCAAAAAGCTCAAACTTCTGATCACCCCTGATACCTCGCTGGTGCATATTGCTGCCTGTTCCGACACACCACTGATCGCGCTCTACAGGAAATATCTCGCTGATCGCACACAGTTCGGACCATTGAGCACATTGCAGAGAGTAATTGTATCGCAAACACCCAATGTGATTGATATTGAACCTGCTGAAGTATCTGTTGCGCTGGAACAGATGCTCCAGACACTCGCCTCACAAGCCAATGAACCGACTGTATCATGACCGTAACTTCATTGCTTTTTGGCTTTTCAGCCATTGCAGCCCTCACGCTCTTCCTTGTCCGTTACAAAAAGCATTGCAAAAAAAAAGCTGTGCGGCGAAGCAAGGAGACTTGGGCAATCGGTATCTATGAAGGAGCATCACCCCTTGAACTACTTCCCCCAAAAGGTGTTACAAATCCTGTGCTGACAGCAAAAGATGTCACTGATATTAGTGCCCGTTTTGTCGCAGATCCCTTTATGATACAAAACGATGACGGGTACCATCTCTTTTTTGAGGTATTGAACGACAAAAGAAATATTGGTGAAATTGCCTGGGCCTTCAGCGATAACGGATTGCAATGGCACTATCGCCAGGTTATTCTGAAAGAGCGTTTTCACCTCTCTTACCCTTATCTCTTCAGGGCAGAAGGAGAGTATTACATGATTCCTGAATGTATGAACTCAGGTGGAGTTCAACTCTATCGGGCAACACATTTCCCTGATGAATGGCAACATTGTGCAACACTTGTTACCGGTAAAAGAGGGTATACGGCAACGATTGATCCATCAATTCTTTATCACAACAACCGCTGGTACCTGTTCAGTTATGCCAGCAAGTCAAAAAACCTTCACCTGTTCACAACCAAAACTTTGACAGGACCATGGAAAGAGCACACAAAAAGTCCTGTGGTGCGCAACAGCCCCCACTATGCTCGCCCCGCCGGAAGAGTCATTGTTGACAATGGAGCCATCTACCGGTATGCACAAGATGAGGTACCAAACTACGGCACGAAAGTCTGGGCATTCAGGATAACTGAGTTAACAGAGACCGTCTATTGCGAGGAGCTGGCATCAGAAAAGCCAGTCGTGCAACCCGGCAATGACGGCTGGAACAATGCGGGCATGCATACGGTTGATCCTCATCAAAGAGCGACAGGCCAGTGGTGGGCATTGGTGGACGGCTTCTCAATACAAGAAAAATAATCCAGGGGTTATTATTTCTGCTCCCCTGTCAACCGCTCCCATCACCTATCACACAGCACCTCTCAATCGCCTCAGCAACAGCATCTGTGGCAAGGGACTCTATCACAGCTATCGGCCACAAAAACAGCATATGAAACAAAACAGCCCAACAACTCCAAAATGTTTGCCGCCATCAAAGACATCATAAATCCAATAAAGTTGGCCATATAATCTATCCCCGAAACAACTGCAATAAATCAAACCACCTCCAAGCCCTCCAACGAACTCTCTTCATTTCCATATTACTTCACTTGCACTAAATATTTCAATTTCACAATCCACTTCCTAAGTTGCCGCCGTCCAAACTGGTTCCAGCGATAGCGGAGATAATTGTAATATCTGCTATGTTTTTTGCGATGATCGTCAAGGTAGGTATCAAACATCCCAAAAACGCTTCCCTGCTGCACGAGCGCAGCTTCCAGCCAATAATGCGGCGTACCGCACGCCTCATCGATTTGCCTGATCAGATGATCAGACGGTGTGCGTGCCTTATGCTCCTTCAGCCAATTGATGCGCCTCCTCATCGATTCAGCATCACATAGATACCCTTCGGTAGTCGCTATCGGCAAACGAATCAATGGTCCCTTCTGCAAAAAAAAGTCATCAGGCACTTTTGTATCGCTACCACCGAGAAACACAAGATACCCGGCATCCAACTTCGCCAAATCGGCCCTGATGCGATGCAATTGATGAGTAAAATTATTGACCAAAATCGCATCATCTTCAAAAACGAGAATCTTCCCGCAACCCCGTTCAAGTCCAAGGCGCCATGCTTGAATATGCTTCATCACCAGCGACTTGTGGGCTGGTCCCATGTCACTGTCACCAAAATACTCATCGACACAATCGGCTGTCAATTCTTGTGGATCATAGTCGAAAATGAATTCAAAATTGACACCTTGTTCAGCAAAATGCCTCTCAATATGCCTGATGCGTTCGGTAAATGAACGTACACTGAGCACAAAAACAGCATCGACATCTAAGCCCATTATAAACCATCCTTTGTTTACTTATTTCCAAAAATAAAACGATTATAAAATACTGGCTATAACTATCCACATAACTTTTCGAGTGCCTCAAGCACAGCATTCGGCGTGATATTGCCAAGACAGCGGTAGTGATTATATCTGCAGCTCTTTTCAAAACATGGCGAACATGGCTCAGGAACATACATTGCAATGCTTTTTTTCCCGAGAGGGCGTGTCCATACCGGAGTCGTTGAACCGAACAGACCAACGACAGGCGTGCCTATATAGCCAGCAAGATGCATCAGGCCGGAGTCGTTCGAAACCACGCTACGAGCGCTCGACATGATCGCGGCAACCTCATTCAAAGAAGTCCTCCCGGTCAGGTCTGTAATCCTTTCTGGTGCCATACGCACGATCTCCTGCGCCGATTCGCGATCTTCCTTCGATCCGAGCACGACAATGTTATAACGCGTCTGCAGCAATGCCAGTGCAGGAAAATAAGGCCATTTCTTGGCAGGGCCATAGGATGCACCTGGGCAGTAAACAATCGAACCGATATGATTCTTGTCTGGTGTAACAGTTATACCATTCCACTCTTCAGGGAGAGAAAAAGGTGTCTCAAGAATTTCAGCATATTCATGAGTGATATGGTGCCGCTTCTCATTATGAACATTAACAACATCTCTGGGCAAGGGATCGGTCAGCAGAAAACGCCTCATTTCCCGAGATAACCCTCTTCTGACAGGGATGCCTGTCTTCATTGCAAACCATGCCGAAGAGAACGAAAAAGGCAACAAGTACATGGTGTGGAACTCCCCCATACGCACGGCTTCCAGAGTATGCTTGCGATTATCCGCATCACTGCGACCATACTCGATCACCGGTAAATCACACAACATCCTGACCAAACCGCCCATCTGTCCAGGAACCAGAAGCGTGGTATGTGATCGACGACCTTCGGGTAAGCGCATGACAACAGAAAGAGCAAGAAGCATATCTCCTATCCAGTTCGGTAATAAAACAATGGAAGAGTTCATAAACACAGGATGTATGGTTGACCGGTGCCCCGAAGCCGGGAAAGGGCTCCGGCAAAAGTGTGAATGCGAATACACCGTGTCAAGTGGATTTCAGTGAAGTCGAGGCATCGTGATTTTCCTGTGATCACGGCTGTATCGCGATGAAATGTTTTTTACTCAGTTCCAGCCCGAACCAGCGTTCGAGGCGTAACATGAACCGATGCTTTTTCTCACGACGTGTGAGCAGATGATTGGAATTTGCCTGAAAAACTCCGGCTTCTGTCGGAAGCCATTCGCGTATAATTGCGGGATGAGAACCGGCAAACAGACAGATAATCTGCTGGTCGATCTCTCCATAGTCAATCCGCTGATGGTTCTTGTTCCAATACTTCTGAACGTACTCCGATTTTCGGTTCATCTCCTCCTCGCTCCGAACCCACCCATAGTGGTAGATTGATGCGCCAGTATGGGCGGCATTCGGATAACGGGCAATTTTGCTTTTGCTGGTGAGTACGTGCCAATACAACCCGTCTGGCGCATTAGAGCGTATCGAATTACGGATAATCCTTGCCTCCCGACGGTACCAGGCAGGCGAATCGAGATAACTGTTTGCATTACCATAGAAATGATAGTAGTCGAACGTCAACGCTTCAACGCGCTCATCCGGCAGATGTTTCCGGCAGACATCGACAATATGTTGCAGATCCTCCTCATGCACAATTTCGTCTCCTTCCAGATAGAACGCCCAATCGCCGGTACAGTTGAATTGTGCAATCATTTTCTGCTGACCATACACATAGCCGCCAACCCGCATCTTGTCGTTCCAGTGCGACTGGATAATCCGTATCTTAGGATCACCGATCTCCCTGATTTTTTCGAGAGTATCATCATCACTGTTGCCAACGTTGACGACGAATTCATCAACAATCGGCAGCACGGAACGAATCGATTCCCGGAATGGAAAACCAAGTATCATTCCATTTTTGATAAAAGTAAAGGCACTTATTTTCATAATTATTTGTTTAAAAGATACTTGTCGATGCCATTGGGGCAGGTGGTCAGCTTGCCGACAATAGCCTGTTCGAGTATCCGGTCATTGTCCGCAAGAGACTGCCTCGGATTCTCACGATGCCCGAGATGACATGCAAGAGCGCTGAACCTGACATTACGCCGCAAAATCCCGCGATTGATCAGCCGAACAGCGAATTCACTATCTTCCCGACCCCACCCGACAAAATCCTCATTGAAGCCGTTGACTCGGATACAGTCATTCCTGAAAAACGACATGTTACAACCTCTTATACCACGGAGAGATCGACTCTTCAACGCAAGAAGTCTTGAAAGAAACGGCAAACGCAGAGTATTCTTTCGGTTTTCAATTCCCTTTCCAAACAAGGAAAACGAAATATTTTTCGTTTTGAGCCGCTGTGGGCTATTCTCCTGAGAGAGCAGCACTCTCGTTCCCTGAATAAATGTACCTTCAATCGCAAGTCGTTGGTGATCCCGAATAAAGTCACGATGCAGAAGCATATCTCCGTCGACAAGAACAATATAATAGCCCCTTGCCACAGCAATCGCCCTGTTCCGTGAAGCGGATAACCGATATCCCAGGTCTTCCTGCCACACATGAACCACCGGTATCGTCACTGCCGAACGGTAAGCTTCAACAAGCATTGCAGTATCGCTCGTGCTGCCATCATCGGCAACAATGATTTCGCAAGGCGGCTCCGATTGCGATAGTGCGCTCCGAAGAACGAGATCAAGTGCTTCAGGCGAATTGTAGGTTGTGATAACAAGGCTACAGGAAATGCTCTCTGTCGGCTTCATAAAGCTTGATGTATTTATAAAAAACCCCATTCGCATTTGAAACTGAAATCAGCAACCCTTCATAACCGTACCTCCAACCATGTTTGAGCAAGTAAGATTTCAAAAAAGTAAGCACTCCGTAAAAAAATGCCTTAAAAGGCGATGCTTTTTTTCGACTCCTATGATCTTCAGCCCAGAGCGTGGAATAATGCTGCATTTTATGAAGAAGCTGCGAAGCGTTGTTATAGGGGTAATGCTTGAGTCTACCTGACAGCAGCTCTGTTTTCAGGTTGCCACTCATGGCAAGTCCTTCATGAACATGTTTGTCGTTGTATCGAGTACTGCGTCTGTTAAACAAACGCTCAACTCGATCGTTGTCCCAGCCACAGCCACGAATCAGTCTTCGGTGATAATAGTTGTCGCGCTCCATCACGTACACCACGTTGCAATCAAGCTTGAGGCTCAGAATTTCACGCGCCAGCTCCGGAGTCACCACTTCGTCGCTGTCAACCGAAAAAATCCAGTCATTCGATGCTCTGTCAACAGCAATATTTTTCATCGGGCCAAAACCAATGAACGGGTGCTCATACAGTAGAACGTTCTTGAAGCCTGAAGCAATCGATTTAGTGGCATCGGTCGATCCAGTGTCGACAATCACCACCTCGGAAAACGCTTCAAGCGCAGTCAAACACTCAACCAGAAAGTCCGCAGAGTTTTTTGTAAGGATGGTTACCGATATGTTGTCAGCCACTCTCTGATTTCGTTAAAGATGAGATCTGGGTCTATACGATTAAGGCACTCGCTTGCACCATGATGGTCGTCGCAACCCGCCTTGCCGCAAGCAACGCAGAGCATATCTGCCTGAAAGATAGTGATATTCCCATAAGTCTGCATTGGCCTGTTCGTGCGGGCAGCCGTACGCAACTCATTGCACCACGGCGACCACATACTGAGTATGGTTGGCCCATAAAGAGCAAAAATGCGTCGGTTCTGCGAAGCGGCAATGTGCATGGTCAGCGTATCTGCCCCAATATAAGCAATTGATCGGTCACTGAGCGCAATCAGCTCCTCCATACTGGTCAAACCGATGAAATCGTGAATATTAACAAACTTCGGAAGCCTCCGTTTAATCTCCAGATCGAGCGAGCTTTTCGAACCTGTAACAACCAGTGGTACACCAAGGCTATCAAGTCGTTCGAGCAGCTCATTGCGGAGTTTTTCTGGATAGACCTTGTAGTCGTACTGCGCACAGGGATGAACAATGATAAATTCACGGATACCTCGATCAGCCAGCATGCTGCCAACGCTTTTGGCTGCAGTCTCAGAATAAAAGGAACCAACCGTCGGTTTGCCTGAGCCAATGCCCAGCAGATCAAGAGCTGTAGTGTTGTTCTCGATGATATGCCTCTTAGAGTCAAACTCGTAATATGCCGAAAGCAGCAAACGTTTCCACCACGATTTTTTCCTGTCGTGCTCCACAGCACTGATAGCCTTGCGGCCAGCGGCCAGAGCAAACAGCACCGATCGGTCGCTCGCTGTAAGGTTGATGCTCAGGTCATAACGACGGGCAATCTTTTTGAGCAGATCTGTAGTCTGGGTTCCCCGCCCTCTCCCGTCACCATTGTAGGTAAACTGATGAATTTCAACAATATGCGGCAGCGTCAGGGCAATCGGCAATGTATCGCTATTGACCAAAAGGTCAATACGCGGGCTGCCATAGGCCCGAAAAAGCCCTTCTATCAGCGGCGAACTTAAAAAAACATCACCGTTCGATCGTTGTACGATAACAAGTATGCTGCGCGGAGTGGATTTGTTCATCTTTCATATCTTTTGACAGACACTTACAGAATTGTCATAAACTTTTTTATTCTTGCAGCATGCTCATTTGGAATAACAATATGATCTTTCATGAAAGGATCAGAATAATCACCCACATTATCGACAGCAGATACGCCAGCATAGGTATCCTGAGATGTTTTTATTATTCGATAAAAAGAATACTGCATATCCGTCATCAATCCAATCATTTTTTTATTGCGTATGGATTTAAACGAGTCATCATTTTTCCGAGGCAATACCTCCATAATGATTACTGGTCTATCTTTATTAATCAAGGAAAAAAAGCTTTTTATGACCTCCAATTCTGAACCTTCCACATCTATTTTTATCACAGAAACTTTTTTATTAAAAACATCCGACATAATTGATTCATAACGAAAAACAGGAACAATTTTCAGTACATAATCCCCTGATGGTCTCAACTCTTTAATGATTGTCGATTCAGGATCTGTATCACTTGTACCATATAGCGGCACTAACTGATCAGAATCCGAAAGCCCAACAGGAACTACGATATTACGACTCCATTTATTTGCCGAAATAAGATGCTGTAAATAAAATAAACAAGATGGATTCGGTTCAAAACCCACATAGCTTATATTTTGATTTAAGGTCATAACTTTTATCATAGTTTGACCAAGATTTATTCCAACATCATAAAAAGCACCAGCAGAATCATAGCGAAATATTTCTTCCAGCACTCCAGACATCCATTGTTCGCCACTTACCCCAACCTTTATACCATTAATAACCGGGATGAAAATATTTTTATTATTTAACGTCCTTTTTATTTTAAAATTAATTTTCGAGACAATCCCATTTCCGATTTTTCCAAACGGTTTCGCCATAATTTAAATTGCTTCAATGATTAAGTATCAAAAAAATTTCCTCTGCGCGATTATATGGGATCCTTTTTATCCAAATCCAAAACACGTTCCTCACCACCGTTTTTCCAGCGGTTGTGCAGCCAAAACCACTCCTCTGGCCAGCGACGGATAGACTCCTCAATGACAAGGGTATAACGTGAGGCAAGTATGGCAATATCCGCCTTGCAAAAGGTCAAATCCGAAGTTTCGATGTGATGGACATCAACCGTATATCTCCCGTCACTGCCGCTTCTGCACATACCGACGAACAGCGGCACTTTTGCCTTGAGTGCAAAAAAAGCAGCACCGTGAAAGAGTGTCGCCCGTCTGCCGAGAAATTCCCCAAAATAGGTTGCGGTTGGATCTGATTGATCAGCAAGAAGAGACAGAACACCTCCGTCGGCAAGCAACCGCAGCCCAGCCCTGATTGCTTGGTCACCATAAACAACACTGTTCCCATGCATCGTGCGAAGCTCATTCATACTACGGTCAAGCGGCTCGTTGCTCAAGCGCTTGACAATAATGGTTATCGGTTTGAACATAAAACCGAATGCCATTGCCATCAACTCCCAATTACCGTAATGAGCTGAAACCACAACTGCGCCCCGACGGCCGTTATCTGTTCCACGAAAATATAACTCGGGATCAAGATCGATAAGCGCAGTAACATCAGCACGCTCCCTGATGAGTGGAAACCGGAGGACATCAAACAGAGTAACGGCAACATTTCTGTATACCTGTGTGGCAATAGCCCGGATTTCGGTAGATGATTTCGCCGGAAAGGTAAGCGCAATATTCCGGTATACAAGCTCACGCCGAAGACCAACAGTGTGCATACAATCTCCTATCAGAGAGGCAAAACGTCGAGCCGCAGGCCAACTTAGCATCCGGGCAAACACACCAAGCAGACTTACGACACCGAAAACAACTCTATCCAATGCCGACTTGGTCCATTCCCGTTTTTTTTTACGGATCCAGCCAATAAAATGGCTCATGACAATCACAATTGATAACTGTTCATCTTTCCATATAACCGCAAGGAGTGAATGGCTGATGAGTCCGAACACCGGAACTTCTCCGCATAGTCTTATAATTTCCCCCGACACTGCGCATCACATCACCTCTATACGTCCACTCTCCCTTCAAACTGAATATCATAAAGATGCTTGTATAATCCATCAATGTTGAGCAACTCTGCATGAGTACCCGACTCAGCAACATGGCCACGGTCCAGAACAATAATGCGGTCAGCATTTCGGACCGTTGACAGGCGATGTGCTACAACGAGTGTAGTCCGATGCTCCATCGCATGATCAATTGCCTGTTGAACCACCTTTTCTGACTCATTATCAAGCGCACTGGTGGCCTCATCAAAAATCAACAGTTCCGGATTTTTCACCATTGCGCGGGCAATAGCCAAGCGTTGCCGTTGACCACCGGAAAGCTGCACACCCCTGTCACCAATCATCGTCTCGTATTGCTCAGGCTTTTCTTCAATAAACTGGTGCGCATTTGCCATTTTTGCCACGCTCATCACCCGATGATGATCAACCTCTTCATGGGTGCCATATGCAATATTCTCTTTGATAGTGTCATTAAAGAGAATAACCTCCTGGCTCACCACACCTATCATTCGACGCAACTGCTTAAAATCAAACTCGCGAATATCTATGCCGTCAATCGTGATTCGGCCTGAATCAACATCGTAGAAACGGAGCAGCAGATCGACCGTGGTTGACTTGCCAGAGCCCGACTGACCAACAAGCGCCACCATCTCACCTTTCTTGATCTCGAACGAGACATGATCGAGTACATTCTGCACATCAGCATCCTTATTATATTTGAAACAGACATCTTCAAACCGGATCTCGTGTGCAAAACCGTTAATGGCATGCTCCCCGTTTTTGATATCCGGCAGCGTGTCGAGAAGCTCAAAGAGACGCTCAGCGGAAACCATCCCGGAGGCCAACTGATTACTCACATCACCAAACTTCTTGATTGGCCCCATCGTTGAGTAGAGAGTAAACGCAAAGAGAATAAGTTCAGAAGAGGTCATCCGTCCATCGAACACCTGCAAACCACCAAACCAAAGGACAAAAGCAATAGCCGACACCAGCAACGTCTCGTTGATTGGGCCGATAATATTGCGCATCCTCGCTATCCGTATATCAAGTTTCCGAAAATCATGGGTGAATGCCTGAAACCTGGCAAGCTCTACATTTTCAAAGGCACTTGACTTGATCACCTTGATTCCGCTGAATTTTTCCTGCAAAACAGCATTCATATCTCCCATTTTTTTTCGGAAATTCCCGGCTTGTTCTTTGACCTGTGTACCAATAAGACGAATAACAAAAAAAATGAGCAACGACGTAAGAGTTGCAAAAAGCGTCAGTTTCCAGCTCAACACAAAAAGAACCACGACATAGACAACGATGGCAAACGGGTTCTGCAAAAAGTTAACAAAGGTCGAACTCACCGTATCGTTAACCGCCTGAACGTCGTTGTAGACCAGATTCATCAAATTACCGACCCGGTTCTTGTTAAAATAATCGAGATGCATCTCGATAATAGTACTAAAGACATCGTCCCGAAGCTTTTTGGCTGTCTTGGTCTGGATTCTGAAAATAAGCTGGCCGTTCAGATAGACAAAAAGGTTTTTGACCGCAAACGATGCAATCAAAAAAAGGCAGATATTGAGCAGCGTCTGCTCTTTGGTTTCGGCCTGAAACATGCGTCCAAAGCTCTCCGTTACAGAAGCTTTCAGCTTTTCAGTGTCCAACCCCTTAACAACCAGCAGCTCCGTTTTGCCGACAGCCACCACATCCTGATTCCCCACTGCACCAGTTTTTGGATACTGGGGAGCACCAATACTCCTGTCTGCATTAAAAACAGCGTTAAGGAGTGGAAGAACCGAGTAGATTGAGACGACACCAAGAAGTGAAGAGATAACACTGACAACCACAACAAGCGCAATCTTCCCTTTAGAAGGAAGGAGGTAGCGAACAAGTCTGATAAATAATTTCATGACAAAAGTTATCTATTCACAGATTATACCATGCGGACAATCGGAGAGTATACGCTAAATTAGGAAAAGTAGGGGGCACTTAATCGTTATTGATCTATTTTATGACCATATCCAACCCGCTGACGAGCCGAGCCGAAACGCTGGACAAAGTTCGTCAATGGCACGCTTCAGGAAAAAAAGTTGTCTTTTCAAATGGCTGTTTTGATATACTTCATGCGGGACATGTTGAGTACTTGACCAAAGCCAGAAAACTTGGTGATGTACTGGTGATCGGGCTGAACAGCGATAGTTCGGTACAAAGAATCAAAGGCCCGAACAGGCCGGTCTGCTGTGAAGCAGACCGAGCTGCAGTTCTTGCCGCCCTTCGGGTAGTCGATGCGGTAACTCTCTTTGATGAAGAGACACCTGAAGTGCTTATTGAGGCACTTTTGCCAGATATCCTTGTTAAAGGAGCAGACTGGGATGTTGAACGTATCGCAGGAGCAAAGACTATTCTTGCAAATGGGGGGCAA
>CAIOLC010000285.1 GCA_903859055.1 uncultured Chlorobiaceae bacterium
AGAGTGCAGGGAAAAGGGGCTTGTTGAGATTGACCGGGTCAAGGATATGATTTGCATTGGTCGAGGCAGTATTTCAACAAAAATGCTTGATGAAAGGGCGATGCAATCGGGCGTTGCTGCGTTGAAGAATTTTCTTGTGCTTGCAGCACAGCATGGTGTGGCTCCCGAGAATGTGCTTGCATTTGCCACCAGTGCAATCAGGGAAGCAAAAAATCGTGAAGATTTTCTCCGTATGATCAGGGCGGAGACTGGCCTGAAAGTCAATGTGATTTCAGGCAAGGAGGAGGCGGAGTTTATCTATTACGGTGTGCGTAACGCGGTGAAGATTGGCAAAACCGCAGATCTTCTTTTTGATATTGGGGGGGGCTCGGTAGAGTTTGTGCTCGTGAACAAAAACGGGGTGCAGCTTCTCGAAAGCCGTAAAATTGGGGTTGCCAGAATGCGTGAACGGTTTGTCACCAGTGAACCAATTGCCGCCCATGAAATCAAGATGCTCGAACAGTTTTTTGCGGCGGAGATGGTCTCTGCCGTTGAAAAAGCCGCAGAACTGAAGGTGACCCGGGCGATAGCCTCCTCCGGCACTGCCCAGAATATCGCACGCATGATCCACTCGATGCACGGCAGAGCGAGTGACGGTTCTCTCAACAATAGCATCTTCACACGAAAAGAGTTTCAGATGCTTTACAAGTTGGTGCTTCCGCTTGGCGCGGCAGAGCGGAGGAAAATGACCGGACTTGATGAAAAGCGGGTTGATCTTATTGTTCCCGGCTTAATTCTTGTTGACATGATTTTCAGGCTTTTCAAGCTTGAGCAGATTGTGATTTCAGATTCAGCTTTGCGGGAGGGAATGGTGCTGCACTACCTGAAACGCAACAGCAGAGCCACCGAAAATCCTGGTGATGAGGCAGCGCCAGATATCAGGAGTGAGAGCGTTTATGAACTGGGGTTCCGATGCGACTGGGATCGTGAGCATGGAGAGTATATTGCATGGCTTAGCCTGCAGTTGTTTGACAAGCTGGCAACGCAGCACCAGCTTGGACAGCCTTATCGCGAATTGCTGGAGTATGCCTCCTTGCTGCATAATATAGGAACATTCATCTCGATCACCTCTCATCATAAACACGGTCAGTATATCATTCTGAATGGAGAGCTTCGTGGATTTTCACCCTCCGAAATCGAAATTATGGGCCACGTTGTTCGTTATCACCGAAAATCGACACCTTCAGAGAAGCATACAGCTTATAGTCTTCTCAAGCCGACTCATAAGCGGGCAGTTGATGTGCTTTCCGGTCTTCTTCGCCTTGCCAATGGTCTTGAGCGTGGTCATCGTCAGAATATTCAGAGTATTGATGTTGTGGTCAGCGGCGGCACGATTACGCTTCGGCTCAAAACGCATTTTGAGCCAGATATTGAGATCTGGGCAGCCGATCTGTTGAAACCGTGGCTTGAGACTGTTTTGTTAAAAACAATTTTTATCGAACCAGCCTAGAGATGGTAGATCCGCTCTCTTTTTCATCTTTTGCCGCGACACTTTCAAAAGAGGGTTCACTTTGGTTTGAGTCGGCCTTTTGTAAGGACAACGGCGGAGGCCTGCTTTTTTCGGAGCCGCTTGAGCTTCTTACCCTTGACTCTCCTGCTGATATCAAGCCTTTTTTTGAGAAACTTGAGGAGAGGCTTGACCAGGGATTTTTTCTTGCTGGGTGGCTCTCTTATGAAGCTGGTTATGGATTTGAACCAACTTCTTGTCTGGCTTCTGCGCAAACAGTGGACTCTGCTTCACCTCCTTTTGGCTGGTTTGGTGTGTATCGGCAGCCTCAACGGTTTTCGCCCGGTGAGGTTAAACAGCTTTTGCATGGGTACGCCAAGGTCAGTACGAATCTGCTGGCATTTAACCTTTCTGAAGAGGAGTATGCTGCAAACATAGAGTTGATAAAGGCGCAGATTGCGGCCGGAAATGTTTATCAGGTCAATTTTACCGGACGTTACCACTTTTTTGTTGATGGTTCCGCGCAAGATCTCTTTATGGCTTTAAGGGGGACACAGCCCCATTCGTACACCGCTTTTCTCAACTGTGGCAGTCGAACCATTCTCTCTTTTTCTCCCGAGCTTTTTTTTACCAGAAGTGGGCGCGTTCTTGAAACCATGCCGATGAAGGGGACAGCACCAAGAGGCCGCTCTCTTGAAGAGGATAGTTTTTTGAAGGAGGCGCTTGGTCAATGCAGCAAAAATCTGGCCGAAAATCTCATGATTGTTGATCTTCTGCGCAACGATCTCGGCAGGATATGCAAGCCGGGTTCAATCGAAACCACAGACTTGTTTGCAACTGAAACCTGGCCGACGCTCCATCAGATGGTATCGACCATCAAGGGAGAGTTATCTGCTGATATCACTCTGTATGAGCTGTTCCGGGCACTCTATCCTTCTGGCTCAATAACCGGAGCGCCAAAAATAAGCGCCATGAAGCTGATTCAGAGGCTTGAAGCGGAGCCAAGGGGTATCTACACCGGAAGCATCGGCTATATATCACCCGATCGTGACATGGTTTTTAATGTAGCAATTCGTACCGTTGAGCTTGAAGGTGATGTGGGGCGTTATGGTTCGGGAAGCGGTATTGTCTGGGACTCAGACGCTCACGAAGAATATCGGGAGTGCCAGCTCAAGGCTAAAATTCTTGCCACAGCAGCCATCCAGGATTTTGAGCTGTTTGAGAGTATTCTTTGGAATGATGGCTATCTCTGGCTTGAAGAGCATCTTGATCGACTTGTTGCATCGGCTCTTGCACTTTGTTGTCCCTATGACTTGTCAATGGCCCGGTTGATGCTTGAAAAGCTTGAAGGAGTGTTGCGTCTCTCCGGCAGTCGGTTCAAGGTAAAACTTACACTCTCTCGCGATGGTGTTTTCAGCACCAAAAGTGAGGCGATTGCCCTTTCCCATTCTGGCGGTCCATTGCGCCTCTCTCTTTCTGCTCGACCTGTTGACTCTTCGCAATGGCAGCTTTACCATAAAACCACAGTTCGTGAGCTGTATAACAAGGCTTATCACCGTGCTCGACAACAGGGCTATGACGAGGTGATTTTTGTCAATGAGCGAGATGAGGTGACCGAAGGGGCTATCAGCAACATTTTTATCCGCAAGGGGAGATATTTGTATACTCCACCACTTCATTGTGGTCTGCTGAACGGTATTTTTCGTCGATACTTTCTTGCTGCAAGACCCTGGGTTATCGAAAAAGTGCTGACTGTTCAGGAGCTGAAAGAGGCCGATATGGTGTATGTTGCCAATTCAGTAAGAGGCTTGAGAGCCGGGTTCTTCATGGTTTTATAGGAGTTATAAGTCCTATGAGTCCTATGGGACTTATAACTCCTATAAAAAAACAACCAATTGAAGGAACCCCGAAATAACCCTATATTCACCCAATAAAACTCTTCAATATATTTACTGTTCACCTACCATGCGCGACCATACTCCTGATTTTGTAATGCATGAGCTTACTGAGGACAACAAAGTGCTCATTCGCCAGACCGTACAGCAGCTTCTCGAAAAGCTGGCCGGAGACGGCAAGCTTACTGCAGATGCCCTGCTTGAATTCTGGGAGATC
>CAIOLC010000286.1 GCA_903859055.1 uncultured Chlorobiaceae bacterium
ACTATTGGATTTTTAAATACAATTTATACTTCAAATGAAATTGATCTTTCTTATATTAATGTTGCTTCAATTACTGATACTGGAACGGTGAGTGATCAAGAGTATCCTGTTTATAAATTAGTTGCTACACAAATGGCTGGAGGAATTGAAGTTGATTTTACTAATATTTTTTATGTTAATGATTACTTTTTATTAAATAGCGGTGGAAATAAATATTCATGTCAAGTATATCAAATAAAGAATGATACAACTATATTATTCGAAATATTAAATAGTCCTCCCTTAAATCCTACTGGACTTACAGGAAAAATATTTGGAAATATTTCTATAATATATAGTCCAAATATATTCCAAGTTCAAGTAAAACCATATGTAATATTAAAAATTCGTGATTTTTCAAATATTAATTCAAATGGAACATCAAATAATTCTTATACTGTTATTCCTTTAATTGGGACAGATACAACAATTATTAATCAATCAACAACTCCGGCTCAAAATGGATAACGGGAAAATGGCAGCCGAGATTGTTGCCGGAGTTTTTGCCACTGAGAGCATCAACCGCATTGGGACGAAGCTTGCCGGTTTTGGAGGCTTCCACAACAGCCTCTTCAATCGCCTGCTTCATGAAAAGCTGATCGGCTCCACGAGGGGTATGGATAAAAAAGGTTGGCAGACCGGTATCCTGGCAGACTGGTGAAACATTGTCAACCGCCATATCGATATTCACCGAGATGGTTGACATGGCAAGACCAGCCTGGGAGAGAGGATCTTCCCTCTCGATTGCAGAAGCAAGTGCACAACGAACATCACTCGGCAAATTGGCAGAGGTCTCCGTAATAAGCGCAAGAATTGAATCCCTGAAATTTTCCATAAGATTGTAAAACACTAAAATTGAGAAAAACCTGGAATGCCCATGAAAGCATAACCCACAGCGTTATCCGATGACACCGAAGCATCGTTCGGAGAGAGTATCCTGGCAAGATGTATCATGAAAGAGAGTTGACTGCATGGTTATGATGAAGCGACATACCTTCTTCAACAGTCCGCCAATTTACATTTTTTTTTGAACGAATCCATTCGCTCTGCATGATTCTTGTGTACCAGAGTACTCTCCTGTATATTGGATGTAAAGAAAAACAATTGAGGCATATACCACTCATAGATGGAAAGCTGGAGAAACCATGGAGCCATTTGTCAAAGCCTTATGTCAACCTCAGGCCTACCCTCATCCCGCAGGTTCCATTGAGGTGGTTGAAACACACATTTCATGGATTTTCCTGACAGAGTTGTGGGCATATAAGGTTAAAAAGCCTTTGGATCTTGGATTTCTTGACTTTTCAACCCTTGAAAAACGCCTCTCTTGCTGCAACGCAGAGCTTCGCCTGAACAGAAGGCTCTGCCCTGAGCTCTATATGGCGGTTGTGCCGGTGGTTCGGGATGGTGCCATCCTCCGTTTTGATGCACCGGGAGATATTATTGATTATGCGGTCAAAATGGTTCGCTTCGACCGAACCATGGAGCTTGACCGTATGCTCTCACAAAAACTGTTACGGGAAGAACACATTGATCTCCTGGCCAGCGTTATTGCAGAGTTTCACACCTCCCTGACTCCTCTGCCTGTTGAGAGTGGTTTTGGCCAGCCAGAAAATATCGTCAAGCCGATGCTGCACAACTTCACCTCACTGGAGTCAATTCTCTCCAACGAGGATGAACTCAGCAAAATAATGGGGCTGAAATCATTCACCCTGCAGGAGCACCGCCAGCTCACTCCCCTTCTGCTCCAGCGAAAACAGAATGGATGTATCAGGCCGTGCCATGGAGATCTGCATACTGGCAATATGGTCTGGTGGAAAAATAGGATTTTTATCTTTGACTGCATTGAGTTCAATGAGCACTTCAGCAATATCGATGTTATCAGCGATCTGGCATTTCTGTTCATGGATCTTGAACATGGTGGAGAGCCAAAGCTCGCATGGAGACTTCTGAACAACTACCTGACAGAGACCGGAGATTACAAGGCCTTGCCTCTTCTCCGTTTTTATGCACTCTATCGAGCCATGGTTCGGGCAAAAGTGACAGCTATCCGATATGAACAGAGCCTTGATGCAACAGAGGCTCTTTTGTTTCTTGAAGAGCATCGCTCCTATATCTCTCGCGCACTGGAGTATACCCGCCCCACCAAACCTCTGCTGATCATGACAAACGGGGTTTCAGGAAGTGGGAAAACCGTCGCATCAAGAGATATTGCCCAGACTCTTGGCTGCATCCATATCCGCTCCGATATTGAGCGAAAACGGCTTCAGGGTCTGAAACCTCTTGAGCGAAGCAGAGGGAGCGAGAGCCTTTACTCGAAAGAGATCAACAACCAGACCTCTGTGAAGCTGCGTGAGCTTGCTGCATCTTGCCTCAAGGGGGGGATTTCAGTCATTGTCGATGCTACATTTCTTCAGGCCTGTTATCGGAATATGTTCTGGAAGTTGGCCGAAGAGCTGAAGGTTCCATGCAGAATCCTCCAGTTTTCCGCTCCGAAGGAGCTGCTCCTGGAGAGGGTGGGTAAACGGTACAAGAGCGGCAATGATGCTTCGGATGCCGACGGCAGGGTTGTGGAGATGCAGCTTACAATGCAGGAAAAACTCTCCGTCGAAGAGAGCGCGGTCACGATTCGTATTGATACCGGCAAACAGGTCGATGCAGCAGCCATTTCGTTGCTGCTGCAAACGGTCAGCGAGTGAGATGGCTCACATCAGCACATCAGGAAAAGCGTAGTGAATGGCATAGCCTGCCAGAGAACTCAGAACGGCAACGGTAAAACTGATGCCAACCATTTCGAAAAAACGACTTTTGAGGGGGAGTTCGCGGGCAACAGAGACATAGTAGGTAAAAAAGCCAATGATGCAGACGGCAACTAAAAATGAGATCCCGAGAGAGAGATAGCGATCTGCAAGAAAAAGATAGGGTGTAATGAGTGCCAGAACGGTGAAGATGTAAGCAACGCCGGTAGACAATGAGGCAATCAAGGGATTTTTTCCGCCCGGATCTGTTTTGGTGGAGAGATAGCCCGAGGCTGCCATGGAGAGTGCTGCGGCGATACCGGTAATTGAGGCTATCAGGGCGACAACGGTCGTGTTCTGCAAAGCAAAGGTGAGAGCTGCAAGCACTCCCAGCAGCTCAACAAGAGCATCGTTGAGGCCGAGCACAATTGATCCGGTGTACTTGAGCCGATCTTCATCCAGCAGCATCAGCAGCGCCTGCTGATGCTCCTCTTCATCACGAATAATTCCGTTTACCTCCTTCATTGAGCTTGGGAAACGATTATAAACCGCATGATCCCTCTTTTCACCATTCTCCATCAACTTGAGACCAAAGGTAAAACCAAAAAGCGTGCTGATCATTGTATAAAACCACACCTTGATGCGATCGGGAGTAACATCCTTCCGTGTATAGTTTTTCCAGACATTATAATGACGCATCTCATCATCAGCAATCTGGGAGAGTATGCGGCGACTTTTAATGCCGCTTACCTTGCCGGAAAGATTCTTGTATATATAATGCCCGGTTATCTCATTTTTCTGAAAAACCGCCATTTCACCCGCATCGAAATCCCGTCCCTTGTTCACGAATTCATTGGTTTAGGTTATTGAAGTCCTCTCATCTGGAGAGCGTTGCGACCTCGATCAACTCGTTCATTCTTGATAAAAATGCAGTGTTCGAATCAAGCCCGCCCTCCAGAAAAAGAGCGCCCTCATAAAGCTGCCTGATCACGGTTTTGATCAACGGATTGCCTGCATTGGCAATAAGCATTCCAGAAAGGTTGCGGATAATCGGATGAGAGATATTAACCTCCAGAATTCTTTTGGCCGCAGGCATATTAGCCTGCATCATCTTCATCATCTTCTCCATCTGGCTGTCGAGGCCATCCTTTCCGCTCACCAAAGTGACCGGTGAGTTCACCAGCCGGTGCGACTCAAGAACATCCTCAATCTCCTCTGAAAGTGTTTCACGGAAAAGCTGTAACACCGGGGAGAGAAGATTCTCCGGAAGCGGCTCGGCACCCTCTTTTTTCTGCTTCTGCTTTGAAAAATCGATGTCGGGTTTTTCAATGGATTTCAGAGGCTTTTTATCGAACTCATGAATCGATGGAATAACAAAAACATCAACAGGATCGCTCAAGAGCAGCACCTCAATGCCCATATCCTGGAAATATTCAAGATTTGGATGGGCAAGAAGCTGAGCCCGGCTGGTTCCCGAGTGGTAGTAGATCTCTTTCTGATCCTCCCCCATCCGTTCCGAGTACTCCTTGAGCGTTACATATTCTCCTGCAGCAGTTTTTGTGCTCTCAAAACGAAGCAGCTCAATAAGCTTGTCGCGATTGGTGAAGTCGGTATTGAGACCAATCTTGATAATAGGGCCAAATGCCTTGTAGAAGGTTTTGAACTTTTCGGGCTGCTCTTTGGCAAGAGTTTCAAACCAGCCAAGAATCTTGCCGGTAAGAATCTGGCGAATTTTAGCCATCACGGGGCTTGACTGCACCACCTCTCTTGAAACATTGAGCGAGAGATCCTCGGTATCAACCACACCGGCGATAAAGCGGAGGTACTCGGGAAGCAGATCGCGACACTCGTTCTGTATCAGCACCTTTTTTACGTAGAGCTGCGGGCCATGATTTTCGAGTTCTCCCTGCCGATAGAGCATTTCGGGCGGAGCCTCTTTGGGAAGAAAGAGGAGCGCCTTGAAGCTCACCATACCCTCAACTGAAACAGGGAGATAGTCAAGGGGATCGTTATAGTCGTTGGCAATGAATTTGTAAAACTCATTGACCTCTTCATCTTTCAGCTCATTTTTCGACCGCTGCCAGAGCGCAGTAACACTGTTGACCTGCTTTTCACCAAGATAGATGGGAAAGTCAACAAAGTTGGAGTATTTCTTGATAATCTGCTCAACGCGGTACTCCTCGGCGAACTCTTTGTGCTCCTCCTTCAGTTTGAAGGAGATACGGGTGCCACGAGAGGCTTTATCAATTTTTTCAATCGTATAGGTACCCTGTCCTGCGGAGTGCCAGCGATATCCCTGGGAATCCGTCCGTGCGCTTCTTGTCTCCACCGTGACCTCTTCGGTAACCATAAAAACTGAGTAGAAGCCGACACCAAACTGGCCGATAAGGTTTCCATCAAGCTGTTGCTGCTGCTCTTTCAGCGACTGCATAAAGCTGAGCGTCCCCGACTTTGCAACGGTTCCAAGGTTCGCTATCAGCTCCTCTTCCGTCATCCCCACGCCGCTGTCTTCAATGACAAAGGTCATCTCTTTGGAATCGATAGTGATCCTGATGGCAAGTTCAGACTCCTTGTCAAGGATATCCTGATCGGTAAGCGCATTGAAGCGCACTTTGCTCAACGCATCGGAGGCATTTGAAATCAGCTCCCTGAGATATATTTCGGGATGTGTGTAAAGGGAATGAACAATAAGATCCAGAAGCTGCTTCATTTCAGCCTTGTATTCAAACTCCTGAACTGGCAGTGTGCCGTTATTTGTGGTTTTACTCATAATAGAATTAAAAGATTATTTCAAGAGAGTTTCAGATTGAACAACTGTTGATCACCCATGACCGGAGAGTATCCAAAAAAGAAACACGTTATGGTCAGGAACGACGCAATTTTTTTCGTGCGGCAGCCTCACCTTCATAGAGACGTTTGACACCATCACCAAGAGCTTTTTCAATATCACGAATATTGGAGACAAGCCTCGCCATGCCCGAAAGTTCTACTGAGGCAGCCTGGTCGGATCCCCACATCGCACGGTCAAGCGTCACGTGACGTTCAACAAAAGTGGCACCAAGAGCCACCGCCGCCCAGGTGGTCGAGAGCCCCACTTCATGGCCGGAATAGCCAATCGGCACTGATGGATAAAGATTCTTGAGGGTGGTAATCATCCGAAGATTCAACTCATCAATCGGAGAGGGATAGGTGGAGTTGGTGTGAGCGATAAGGAGATTATCGGTTCCAAGCTCTTTCACCGTCTGTTCAACTTCATCCATCGTTGACATGCCGGTTGATATGATAAGAGAGCGTCCGGTTGCAGCGGTCTTCTTCAAAAGAGGAAGATCGGTCAGTGAAGCAGAGGCCGCCTTGTAACAGGGTGGCTCAAACTGTTCCATAAAATCAACAGACTCTTCATCCCAGCAGGATGCAAACCAGAGGATACCATGCTCCTTGCTGTAACGATCAATCTCCTGATACTCCTCAAGACCAAACTCAACCTTGTAGCGATAGTCGATGTATTTCATGCGACCCCAGGGGGTATCACGCTCAATGTCGCGCTGATCCCTGGGCACGCACAGCTCAGGGGTACGCTTCTGAAACTTGACCGCATCGCAGCCAGCCTGGGCCGCGCCGTCAATGAGCTTTTTTGCAACCTCCATTGAGCCGTTGTGATTGATGCCAATTTCAGCAATAACAAAAACGGGATGCCCATCCCCGACCATTCTGTTCCCTAGAGCAACTTCAGCCATATTCTTCTACTGGTAAAACGAACCATTCATTCCATTTTGACTGGGATGTCAGGAATCGATGTTAAAAAAACAAAAAATATACTCAGGAATTTCTCAACATTATGAGCCACTCAGCAAAGTCGCGAAATGCTCCATGGCCGCCATTGGCACTGGCCTTATAGTGGCTACATGGCTCAACAAAATGCGTTGCATCATGAGGAGAGGCCGTCAAACCCTCTTTCGCTATCTCCTCCATAATCGCCACGTCATTGACATCATCACCGATATAGGCCAGCTCACAGCGGCGAAGTCCGGTCTCAGCCAGAACGGTTTCAACCATTGAGAGTTTGTCCTTGACTCCAAGGTAAAGCCGTTTCATACCAAGCTTTTCAGCACGCTTTCTGAGACTGGGTGAAACCTCACCGGTCATGATGCAGCTCTCAATACCAACGTCTCTTAGCCGTTCAACGCCCATGCCATCCCTTATGGAATAACGTTTCATCTCCTCGCCCCGGTCAGAGTAGTAAACACCGGTATCAGTGAAAACGCCATCGTTGTCAGAAATAACAAGTTTTATCTCTCCTGCTCTTCGTACGAGCTCCCCGATTGTCAATGACAGCATAAAAAATAAAGCGTTTCAGCGGGATACAATGATTTTCAGCAGGCTAATATATGACATTTCCCGCATTTCACAGCAAGAGAAAGCAACGGCTGAGAGATCCGAAGAGCTACCATTCCGATGAAAAAGATTTGGCGCACTTTCAATTTACCCACTGAATCGTTATGTTCACCCTCATCATGAGAGCGTGAAGGACGGTGAAGGACAAATTGGCCTGTTTACTCAACTTTAACATATCTTGCTTATGTGTGGAGTTTTCGGTGTTTTTAATTCTAAAACTCCCGCAGAAGATACCTTCTATGGTCTCTACTCATTGCAACACAGAGGACAAGAGGCGGCAGGTATCGTCGTAGCCGAGTATAATAAAGTCAAGAAGAGAACTCTCTTCAAGCAACACAAAGGGATGGGACTTGTCGCTGAGGTGTTCAGAGATGAGACCATTTTTGAGACTCTCGGCGGGTATGCTGCAATTGGGCATAACCGTTATTCTACAACAGGTTCTGCTTCATCAACCAACAATATCCAGCCCTTTTCACTCACTTACCGCTCGGGTAGTCTTGCAATAGCACACAACGGTAATCTTACGAACTCCCGCGCCCTGCGGCGCGAACTGACCGAGCTGGGGGTCATCTTCCAGGCCTCGTCGGATACTGAAATCATTCCTCACCTCGCCGCCCGAAGCCGTGAAAAAGAGCCTGTACACCAGCTTTACGAAGCACTCTCCCAGGTACAGGGAGCCTATTCATTGGTACTTCTGGCCAATAACCAGATGATTGCCGCACGGGATCCTTTCGGCTTCAGACCCCTTGCCTTGGGCAAGAAGGTGGATCCTCTCACCAAAGAGCTTACCTATGTTGTGGCAAGCGAAACCTGCGCATTTGATATTATCCAGGCGGAATATATCCGGGATATTGAACCGGGAGAAATTCTTCTGATTGACCATCTTGCTGTTACCAACGAAAATCCGACCTCGCTTTTTCTTCCCTCCTCAACACGCAAAGCTCGCTGTATTTTTGAGTATGTCTATTTCTCCCGTCCCGACAGCTTTATTTTCGGCCATTCGGTTGACAAAGTCCGGAGAAATCTTGGTAAAAATCTTGCCAGAGAGTCAACAATTGAGCATCAGCCAGGAGAGAAGGAGCTCACCGTGGTCAGTGTGCCCGACTCTTCAAACACTGCCGCACTCGGCTTTGTCCGCGAAAGCATCAAAAATGAGAAACCGGCGCGCTTTGAACATGGACTTATCCGCAACCACTATGTCGGCAGAACCTTTATCCAGCCGGGTATTCACAGCCGAGATATCAAGGTTCGATCAAAATACAACATTGTGCGGGGTGTTCTTCAGGGACGACCGATTATTCTGGTTGACGACTCGATTGTGAGGGGCACAACCGCGAAAATGCTGATCAAATTGATCCGGGAGGCTGACCCGACGGCAATTCACCTGCACATCAGCTCCCCCCCGATCACAAACCCCTGCTTTTACGGTATGGATTTCCCGACCAAAAGGCAGTTGCTTACCCACATGTTTGACAATCTGGACAATGAGGAGGAGGAGATTGAAAAGATAAGGGAGTATATCGGGGTCGATTCACTGAAATACCTCACCATGCAGGGGCTGATGAACAGCGCCCCTTCATTTGAGGGTGAAACGTGCAGCTATTGTACCGCCTGTTTCAGTGGCAACTACCCGATAGAGGTGAGAGACGCAACGGTCGACAAAGAGGAAAATGACTAAAATTTCGTTCCTGCTCCGGCAAATGACATGACCTGATCAACATGCTCGTCCTGCCGCAACAAGGCAAGTCTTTGCTGATACGCCATACCTTGCGCCGTCTTCTGGGCTACAGTGACAAGAAAAATAACCAGTTTTTCAACCCCGGGAACATTGCTGGACAAGGCATAAGTTAAAAATCCTAAAAGCCGCGAACCAGAAAAAAAGCGCTCTATAAGAACATCATCAAGCGCCACATAGGCACGGACTGAACCGGGATCACCCTGCCTTGCACATCGACCGAAAAACTGCCTGTCAATACGTTCCGCCTCATTCGGCTCTGTTAAAATAACATGAAGTCCTCCAGATTCTGAAACACCCTCTCCGAGAATGATATCGGTGCCCCTGCCTGCCATATTGGTTGCAATAGTGATCGTGCAACGTTGACCGGCACAAGCTATGATAGCAGCCTCTTCATCATGATACACAGCATTGAGTAACTGAAATGATAAAGATTTCTCCTGCAGACGTTCAGCAAGTGACTCACTTTCCCGAACGCTTCTTGTGCCAACAAGAACAGGTTGACCCTCCCTGTGCAGCGCCTCTATCTCGGCAAGAAGAGCCTTGTATTTCATTGATTTTTCAGAAAACACTCTTGGACCGTGCCTCTTTCGACGCGAAGGACGGTGAGTAGGAATACGCACACAACGCAGTCCATAAATGTGCCAAAGTTCAGAAGAGACTCCCTTGACTGTTCCGGTCATGCCGCTTAAGGTCTCAAAAAAACGAAAAAACCGCTGAAAGCTGATCCTTGCAGCCACCTCAACAGGATCGGTCATCTCAAGACCTTCGAGCGTTTCAACAATCTGCTGCGTTCCTTGCCGCCATTTTCGATCAGGCATGAGTCTTCCTGTAAATTCGTCAATAAGAACAACCTTGCCATCCTGAATCACATAATCTTTTCCCCGCACGAAAAATTCACGAGCCGCAAGCGTCAGAAGAAGGAGTTCGTCCCGTCTTGATGAAGAGTGCCAAAATAAGGGTAAGGATTGTCTCTTCTGAGCAATCATCTCTATCCCGGCGGGCGTGAACTCTATCCTCTTGAACCGCTCCTCAACAACATAATGGTCATCTCTTCGCAAATGTGAGGCAAGATGAACTGACTCACTGCAGGCATTGAGAAGTGGTCTGTTTTTCACAGAACGGGATATAATCAAGGGTGTCGCGGCATCATCAACAAGGACACTGTCAGCCTCATCAACAACTGCTGCCGACAAACCGTTAAGGACCGGACTATCCCCCTCATTACCTTGATGCTCAGAGATATAATATCGGGATGGATCAGTAACTCCATGCATTAAAAGCCGATCCTTGAGAAAATCTGCCACCAGCTCCTTTGCAGTCACATACACAACAGAGCTGGCATATCTCTTTCGTCGCTCATCTCGCTCCAGTCCAGCCGTAACGCAGGCAACTGACAGTCCGCAAAATCGATAGAATGGCTCAAGTTTTGCGTAGTCACGATCTGCAAGATAGTCGTTGACCGTAATGACATGACAGGGTTTGCCACTCCAGCCAAAAAAAACTGCCCCCAATGCAGCAACAAGTGTCTTGCCTTCACCAGTCTGCATCTCGACAAGAGTTCCATTCATCAGCGAGATTGCTCCCATAATCTGTTCAGGATAGGGGCGCATACCGAGCATTCGCTGTGAAGCCTCTACCAGCAAGGCCATTGATTCTGGAATATGAGTTTTATGACCTCGCCCTCGACGTCGAAAATGTTCCTGAAAAACCATAAGCCGATCATGAAGCTCTGTCTCGGAGATCGATCGGAACTGCTCCGAAGCACCATGAATCTCTATGGCCTCTTTTCTCAAACGCTCAGTACTGAAGGTTATGCGCTGCACCTTACCGCTCATCCAGTGCATAAAACCGCTTACCCCGGAAGGAACTCGATCTGGAGTTGGAATAAAGCTCTGTTGATACTCTTTTGAAGGAATCACAATCTGTATCGTTTCTGAAAAAGCTGATAGAGGTATTGGCTCCACTGCACAACCAATGGTTCAGGAGTCAGACTGAAACGGATGTTTCCTGATCGCCCATGAAACAGATGCACACCAGAATCTTTTTGCAGCACTGCATTCACCAAAAAGAAAGGTTCTGCTGCATTATCAGCTCCCTGCTGTGCAGTAAGCATCACCGGAATATTTCCACCCCCCTGCTGACCAAGAGATGGAGAGGGAAGCTTCTCATGCTGATAAGGAATAAATCGAACAGCCTCCGTTTTCACGAGCCGATGAGCCTCTCCCCACACTCGAACTTCAACACCTCTGACTGGTGCATCAAAAAGCTCGGAAGCCTCCTCCTGGGCAACAACTGCCGCAAACCTGAAACGGTCACCACCGACAATATCACCCAAATACCTCCCTCTCTCAACCCAGAGTCCCGAGACAGACTCTTTGCTGACCGGGATCCAGATACCACTTCCGCGTGCCCGTACAACAAGCTCTGCTTCAGTATGTTTCAACTCTGCCAACACAGCCTCGGCACTCTGCAGCTCCTTAAGCACCGGCTGAAGTTCGCCGATCTTCTTTCCAAGTGCCTGTCGCTGCCTCACTTTAATCTCGAGAACTCTCGATTCAGCCCCCCTGAGCGTAAAATCCATTTCCCGGTTTTCCAGTCGAACAAGCGGCTGACCGGTAACGACATGTTGACCAGGTTTGACCAGATACTCACTGACATATCCAGATGCCATATTGACGACCTTGATATCAGGAAACGACTCAATAACACCAGGTGCACTGTGATAATGGGGAAAAGGCACCAAAACTGTCAGTGTAATGAGTGCAATAATAAAAAGTGTCGACAGTCCAACAATTCTTCGCCTGCATTGCAGAAGGCGAGAATCAAGAAAGAGATAGGAGACCAGATGGATGGCCGGCATAACCACACCGCTGAATACAGCGACAATGGCAAGAATTGTGCCGAGAATCAGCCATCTATCCGCGATAAACATGATGATACCAAGTGAGATCATCACTTTATAGATCATGCTGAAAGTCCCGTAAAGAGTAAGTTCAATTTCTTCACGTCTGCTCTTGGCCAGCGGCTGGGCCCCTGCATACTTGAAGATATAATGTTCAAGCAGATAATGCAGATGCTCGGTTGATCGTGCATGCAGATTTGGAATATCAAGCAAATCCGAAAGAATATAGTATCCGTCAAGACGCAGGAGCGGGTTGGCGTTGAAGAGAATTGTTGATACTGAAGCCACAAACATAATGTTATAGGCCAGTGAATGAAGTGCTCCCTGACCGGAAACCGCCCAATAAACAGCAGCAAGCGAGGCGACAAACAGTTCAGCTACCATTCCCGCTGCGCCGACAAATGCGCGGTGCCATCGATTCCTGAAGCCCCAGCTTGAGGTCGCATCCATATAGGGCAGAGGAGTAAAAAGCATGAACATAAGGCCCATGGTATGCACCTCGCCACCATAATGGTGACAGACAACGGCGTGACCGAGTTCATGGAATGCCTTGACAAATATAAGAGCAAGGTAGAGCAGAAACAGGTTTTCTGGTGCCAGAACCGCCTGGGCACTGTCAAGGGCAATATCAGCATTATCAGCAACCTGTTTAAGCGCCAGGAAAAGCGTAATAATCCAGACTGCCGCACCGGGAGGGGTTAACACACGATGAATCAACCATGAAAAGCGCATGAGAAGCTTTTCCGGATCAAAAAGAGGCAGCTTGACAAACATAATGTTCATGAGCTGGGACTGCAACTCTTTGCGGCGATTCAAGGAGTAGCGGGAGAATATTTGTCTGGTGTCGGGAGAGACATCTGTGTCAAGAAGATTCATTGAGTAGAGTTGCCCAAGAAGCATCACAACATCTGACTGGCCCGGTGCCGTTTGTGAAAACTCTTCCATACACGCCACCCATACCTCTTCGACCGTGCGATCAGCGTTGAGACGTATGACAAAGTCGTAAGCCGATGGTTGCACACGAAAAAAACGGTTATTCAAAGGATCTTTCAGCACATACCATTTCTCGCCACGATAAAACTGCCGATGAACTTCAATCGTTGACCGAAGCTTCAGGTGAAGGTTGGCAACGAGATGCCACGATTCACTGTATGTTGTGCCTTCTGAATGCATATCACCACCAAAGCTTCATAGAGAAAAAATCGATCGTGCGATGCAGCAAGATCCATATAATTGGCCGTCTGCCCACACTCAGTTTCGCCAACCCACTCATACCTGGGCGCCACCACCCCTGCCTGACCTCCATAATTCGACCAAGTACAAGGAAAACACTTCCTTTTTGATCGGTAACAGCCATAGGTTCTATCCGCTCTATCAGAACTTTGAATTTCCTGCCCGGCTGGCTGATAAAGGCGACCTCACCCCTCTGCCCCACCGTCAACTCCTGAATGTCTCGTTCAGGCACTTTCATCTCTACATAGAGGTCTTCGAGCTTGGCAACTTTCAACAGCACATCTCCTTTCCGAACTGGAGCTCCAAGCAGCTTTTCCAGATCGCCCTCAACCACAACACCAGTAAACGGTGCCTTGATTTCGGCATGATCAAGATTATACTGTATCATTTGCAACCTGCTGTCAGCCTGACGTTTGAGCGCCTCGGCAACTTTCATC
Organism: uncultured Chlorobiaceae bacterium; assembly: GCA_903859055.1. Taxonomy (GTDB): domain Bacteria; phylum Bacteroidota; class Chlorobiia; order Chlorobiales; family Chlorobiaceae; genus Chlorobium. The sequence continues at coordinate 13,477 of CAIOLC010000286.1, forward strand.
TCCGCAAGGGTATTCTGGGCCATCGCTTTCTTCTCATCCTGCGCATACCGCTGCACTTCAGCAAAACTTCGCGACTGCTCCAGCAGCAGTTGACGGATATCAAGCAGAAGAAGAGAGTGACCTGCCCTAACCAAATCTCCGGGTTTGCGGCTTACCCTCTCGATATAACCATCAAAAGGTGCAGAGAGCAAAGCCAAATCCTTGGTTCGAAGGATAAAGGGAGCTTCAATCCGGTAATCCAGAGTTCCGAAAAGAAGAAATGCAAGGAATAACGTTACTGCTCCTCCATACATCTTGTTAACCGTATGGTCAGTGCCAAAAACTGAACCACCCCAACGCACAAGTGCATCAACAGCCTCTGCTCCGAACCAGCGGTCGTGCCGCTTCAACTCCGACAAACGACGGGATACCTGATCACAGATAATTCGAAGGGCTCGAACCTCTTCGGACGAAAATGACTTTTCCCGTTCACAGCTCAACACAGCAACCACTTTCTGTTCAAGACGAAGTGGTAACGAAAGCATCGCTGCCACACCTTGATGCACCGCAAAATTTCTATGCTCACGGACGACCGACGATGAGCCTGCATCTTCAGGAACAAGCAGCTCTTCATCCTGATCCAGACACTCCTCCATAACCATTTCAAGAGCTTGTACAACTCCCATTTTACGGTCAAACTTCTCTGTATGGCTCAACACCTGCAACCGGACATACTCACCCTCTTTCCAGCCAAGACTTACTCGTGAACAGTTGAAGCGATACGACAGCTCATTACAAAGCGCCATAGCCGCACCAACAAACCTGCTTTGCTCGTTCATGCTGAGCATCACATCAAGCGGATCTGGCATACCATGCCTCTCATGCAGGAGTAGACGGTCTGTTCTGCTCATTTTGTATGAGGCAGGAATATCGAACAACAGCTCCCGCATAAGCTGGTCACCCGTGCGATCAATTTCAGAACCAGATGCCCGAAAAAAGAGAGCAAGCATCTCGCCATCTTCCGTCGCACACTGTAGACGAAAAGTGAGCAGCAAATCTGGATTGCCTGTCTCATTGGCACTCTGCGGAAAATAGTAGACAATGGAACTCTGCAGGGTTTGCCCAGCGAGATTTTCCATCAGGGCAGGATCAACGACACCTGACCGAACAGTCCCAAGTGGCCAAAAAACGAACGGGCTCCACCCTCGTTCACTCCTTCGTAGAAGCACTACCCGTTCTGCCGCCAAAAGACGACAGCTCTTTTCAGCATAAGTGAGCCAAAACTCCCCCTCCTTACCCTCAAAAAGGCGCAAAGCACGAAGAGCGTTCAGCCGATCATCAACAACATCCATAACAAACGATATTCACTATTCAGGTAGGTACATCTTCCCGGTTACACCAGGTTTTATTCGACCATCCCTGTTTTCAAAAACAACCTTGACAGCCATCACTCCGCTGGCAGGATCGACAACAAGAGGAACCTTCGTGATAACACCCTGCTTTTTAACTTCAGTGCCACCGACATTTACCAAGAGAGAAACAACCATTCCTTCCCTAAGATGATAACTCCTGGTATCATCAAGATTAGCAGTCAAAAGACAACGCCCGGAATCAATCAGCCGCACCACCGGCTGATTTGGCTGGCAAATCTCACCTGCCTTAAAATAAATCTTCTCGACAACTCCGGCTGCGGGAGCCCTGAGAATTCGGCTTTCCAATGCATTCTCGGCCATCGCGTACTCTACCTTCTCTCGCTCCTCCTGATTCAGCAGCTTGTCTCGCTCAGCGACAGCATTTTCCCACTGAAGAGAAAGTTTATCAAGCTCCTCCTTGCTGACACCTCTGGAAGTACTATAAAGTGAGCGATTTGAGTTCAAGCTTTCAGTCAAGGTGCGCACCGTAATATTTGCCAAATTAAGCTCTGCAACGTTTTGCCAGATAATTTTCCGCCGAGCCACCTCAAGCTCCTCCTGACCCTTTTCAAGCATAAGTATCACCGCTCCCTTCGGCACCCTCCTCCCTTCAGAAAATAAAATCTTGTCAATCCTGCCCTGAACAACCATTCCAAGGGTGATGTCAACATAAGGTTCTACGACTCCTGTCACCAGGCTCGACTCGCCTGCAGCAGGAGCCTTTGGTTGCAGATCACCAGTTCGACTGGAATCGACCATAACCAGAGGGGATTCAGCTCTCTTCGGAAGATCAACCTTTCCGGGCACTTTTTTGGACGGCTGAGAAAAGAAAAATAAAAGAGTAAAAAACAGCAGTGCCACAACAATCCCAAGAAGCACATTTCTTTTCATAGAAAGCAGTAATAACCAGGTTTATAAAACCGTTCACGATGAATCACGAAGAGCTCTTACTTTTTGACTGCGAATGAAAATCCATAGCGATCAAGCAGAGTACCTTCCAGCGCATAGAGATTGACCAGGGCATACTGATAGGCGAGGCGACTGTCGAGCAAGCTTTCGCGTACCTTCAGATAGTCCTCGTCCCTTCCAAGCATCATGCGTATATCACTTTTACCCATCCTGAAACGCATCTCCTCTATACTTGAAAGCTCACCATTCAAGGCCACAACCTTACCATAATTCTCAACCTGACTATACACTCTACTTACCAAATTTGATACTATCTCCATCTGATTGGCAAGTTCGATTTTCTGGATCTCCAGACGTTTCAGCGACTGCTCCTTTCTCAATCGTGCAGCATGGCTCTCATTGCTGTTTTTGATGTCACCCAGCAACGGAATACTCAGTTCAAGACCTACACTCCACGATAGATAATCTTGTTGCCATGCTTTATCCAACGATGAACCCCATGATTTATCCAGACCATTGAGCCCGTAGCTTCCTTTAACATCAAACTGTGGAAGAAGCTGATTTAATGCGTAGGCCGCACGAATATTCTCACGTTCAACCGTTGTCAGCGCACTCTGGTACTGTGGATAACTCTTATAGGCGTTCTCCAGACTCTTGGCATAATCGGTATCCTTGCGAGTGCAGTCAGGGAGATCAACAACTTCAATGCCAGCCGGGTTCAGCCCTGAAGTATACTGGCCATAAAGCGACAGCATATTTCTTTTCGTCGTCAGTTCTGTCTGTTCCGCTGCCGCAACAAGTGCCTGGCGAAGACGCAGCCCTGATTCCGCATCCAGAACTTCGGTGTAATCAACCTTTCCGGCATCATGACGACTCTGATTCAGTTTCAGCATCTCTCCAGCAATCGCAGCCGAGCGTCTCCTCATCGTCAACTTTTCCTGGGCAACGTAACACTGCCAGTAGAGCTGAACAGCGCGGGCTACGGTCTCAACAACGGTCTGCCGGTACCCTTCATAAGCGATATCTGCATTGACTCGCGCAATACGAATCGGCGCACCGATAACTCCCTGTCCCATTCCCTTCAACAACGGCTGCGAAAGGTTCAGCCCAAAAAAAGTAACATACTCTCCAGTACCGCTCGTCGATAATTGGCTTTGCAGAGTGTTCTTCAGTTGCTTCGTATCATACCCCACCCGATAGGTACTGCCAAATGGTGTCAAGCCTTCAACAGCCGCATTCCACTGCGTGTTATTCTCCGAATATTCTGCCGCATAACCTTGATTCAGCGTCTCTTTTATCGTGTTCTGCACATGATTTGCATTACGGTTCAGTGAGGCCTTCAAGGTTGGCTCATAGATACCACGAGCTGATTTTACCATTTTTTCATTCGACTCCCATTCAAGCCGCTGTGCCTGTATTTCACTGTTTTTTTCAATGACTTGCCCAAGAAAGTCCTGCAATTTCAATCCTGAAATTGCAACGGCAGGTTTTGAACCAACTATAGTCCTCTCTTTGTAAACGTCGGCCACCGTCGGAGAGCTCTCCACCGCCTGACCTCTTGACGGCAGTGCCAGCCATAACGGCACCAGTACCATAAGCAATTTGTATTGATAACGGTTCTTCATCTTCAATGGTATTGATGTTATTGGGCAATTTATAAAAACAAAAGATATTATATCTTGAAATGCATGGGTCCATAGACCAGTTTCAGTCCGTCGCTGGCCCATGAATAGAGCGACCATTCATAGATTCCTTCGGGGAAACGTTCAAACGGAGCCCAGGATATATCCTCAAGCCACCGGCTGGCAAACTCCAGTTTGTCACGCTCGACTACCAGAAGATATGAATCGGCTCCCGCAACCTCACCCCAATGGAAAAAGAGATACCCCTCCTTCATCTGAACATAAGCATCAGTAGTTGTTCTCTGCTCCAGCTCTGCAACCGTGCTGACCTCCAGCAGATTATGAACGGGTTTGACTGGCAGAAGCCACTGCGACGATTGAACAACCGCATCTGGCTGGCGATAAAACACAGGACTCGTTATTGAGGGGGTATAGATCGACTGCTCCAGATCCCACAGATACTGAAACTGCTTGTTTCTCACCTTCAAGTAGCTGCCCGCATCATCAAAGTAGGCCTTGCTGCCCTGCAATATTCCTTCGGGGAAGCTCAGCAGAGCATCCGAATGACCCTTGGTATCAACAGGGGCCGCCACAATAATATCTCCGGTCAAACTTTCAAGAGATATGCCATCATTCGCGGCCAGACCATTGACTCCACCAAGTGGTGTCACCAATATGGTACGATCATTGACGATCGCAAGGCCACCAGTAACTGCTTCTGCCGCCACACGATCAACCGACAGTGAGAGTGGCTTGGAATTGCGAACTCCAATATTGACACCTGCCTTGAAAAGAGCGTGCTCTGCCTGAACATTCAGCTCACCCGTGCTTGATATTGAGCCTGTTGTGGCTGAGACCTGCACTGAGCCTGATTCTGCATGCAACAGGGCAAGCAACACATCATTATACGAGTTGTATTGAATAACTCCACTCTTGTTCACGGTCTGAACACCCTGATCCATAACAATCGAACCCTTACTGGCCTCTACAAGTACCGTATTGCCCGAACTTTTGATATCGGCATTCTGGAATACATCTTTGGATGCCACAATACTGACGATGCCGCTTCCGGTCTCAATAGTAGAGTTGATAGTAATACTGCCCCCTGCTCCATGAGCCTGAAGCACAATGCTGCCAGTGCCATTGGCGTTTATGGCTGAACCATTGCCATCTCCGTCGTTGAGGGTAATGCTGCCATCTATAGTGATCAACTCAATACTGCCGTTCTTGCCCGTTACAAGATCAGAGAGTAAAAGATCGGTTATCTCAGCCGTTTTTGCATCGGGAGTGAATATTTTGACCTTAACCTCAACGCCACTGATAATCACACTGTTTTTTTCTCTGAGATAAATTCCAGCCTTCTCAATCACAGGATCTGCGCTTAGATATACGACATCTGTAGTAAACGGGTGCTCTGGAGTACCAATTGAACCATAAGCCTGGAGACGAAGATTTGTCGCCGTTACATTTATCGTGCTGCCAACTGCGTTGATGATGGCACCTCCAGGAGAGACAATGCTGACACTGTCGGCTGCCAGGTTGCCAACTGTCACATCAGTTGCTGCGTTGAGACGAAGGCTGCTTCCCGTTGCAGTCACATTTGCTGTGCCATCCATCAGAAGGGCACCTGTTCTGGCATCAAGGCTTATCGTCCCTGGTGCTGCCGTCACAACATCAACTCCACTGCCAAGGATGAGATTCTCCCCTGCGCCGAGGGTGATGTGGCCACTGCCGCTGAGAATGTCAGCAGTAACAGTGATGGCGCTGCCGATGCCGTTGGCGGCAAGAAGAATACTGCCGCTGCCGTTGGCACTTACCGCATAACCATTGATTCCGCTGGCAGTCACACCATCACTCAGGGTAATGCTGCCGTTTAAGGTGACCAAGACAATATTGCCATTATTTCCTGTGACAAGATCGGCCTGGCTGTTGTCTGTTAACACCGTTGTCGTGGCATCTCTGTTGACATCGGTGACACTGACTTCAACGTTGGATACGGTGATATCGCCAACTTCCGCGAGATACATGCTGGCGGTATCGGTGCCAGTGGAGTTGGCGCTGAGCGTATCAACCGTTATGGTCAGATGAGATCCTGGGGCACCAATGGCATCGTCAGACTGGAGACGGAGGTTTGTCGCCGTCACATTCATCGTACTGCCTGCGGCGTTAATAATGGCACCAGTGTCGGACACCAGGCTGACATTCATCGCCGTCAGGTTGCCGACGATCAGCTCTGCGGCTGCGTTCAGCCGCAGAGAGCTGCCAGTCGCGGTAATGGTTGAGGTGCCGTCCATGGTCAGTGCTCCTCCTTTGGCATCAAGGCTGATCGTCCCTGAAGAACCGGCCGTCACGTCGGCTCCACTACCAAGAGTTATGGCATCTGCAGCTTTCAGCGTGATGTGGCCTGTCTTGCTTGTGATGTCAGCACTGAGAATGATGTCACTGCCAACGCCACTCGCATCAACAAGGATATTGCCGCTGCCATTGGAACTGATAACGCTGTTGTTGCCATCACTACCGTCAGTCAGTGTAATCGTGCCATTGGTCGTCGAGAGTACAATATTGCCATTGCCCGACGTTGTCACCAGGTCACTCTGTTTGATATCCGTGACCGTTGAGGTGGTCACCGTACCATCGCTCAGAACACGATTGACCATCACCGTCACGTCACCAACCGTCACGTTATCGCTCTCAAGCAGATAAACACCACCACTCGCCACACGGGCACTCACCACAGCCACCGTCGTCTCAAGGTGGTTGATGCTCTGGCCTATGCCGGTACCTGCATTCAGGCGCAGGCCGGAGGCTGTAACATTGACAATCGCATCGCTGTTGCTGAGGTTGCCAAGGTTCTGCGCATCGACGATACTGCCCGAGGTCGCTGTCAGGCTTACGATGCCACTGCCATCATTGGCCACGGCTGTCGCTGCCGTCCTGATCACACCAACTTCGATACTGTTGGCT
>CAIOLC010000287.1 GCA_903859055.1 uncultured Chlorobiaceae bacterium
GAGGGAGGGATTCGAACCCTCGAGGGCTGTGACACCCTACCCGCTTTCCAGGCGAGCGCACTAGACCAACTCTGCGACCTCACCGTATCTCTTCATAAGTTAATGGCTCCTAATTTACACTCTATTTCAAATTTTCAAAAGTATTCTGCAAGAGAGAGAGCGATTCTGTGACCATTTTTCTCCTGTTTTTCTTGATTACTTTAATCAGCGTGAAGAGAAGCACTCTTAATATTGTCATTCTACCCTCACTTTTTGTAAATTGGCGCAATTGAACTTGCCGCAATCCACATAAATTCTGCTCTGCTCATGACGAAAATTCTCTATGAAGCGCTGACGTTTGACGATGTTCTTCTTCTTCCTGCATATTCAAAAGTTCTGCCGAAAGAGACTGCTACTGAAAGCCGTCTGACAAAAACCATTACACTGAATATTCCGCTGGTGAGCGCAGCAATGGACACTGTTACAGAATCAGGGCTCGCTATTGCACTGGCACGTGCTGGTGGCATCGGTATTATTCACAAAAACTTCTCCATCGAGGGTCAGGCACGCGAAGTGGCTAAAGTGAAGCGTTATGAAAGCGGCATCATTCGCCACCCCTTTACGCTCTATGACGACGCAACCATGCAGGATGCTCTTGACCTGATGCAGCGTCACTCCATTTCCGGTATTCCGGTCATTGGACGCCCGAAAGAGGGGAGCGACCTTAGCAGGAAGCTTAAAGGCATTGTGACCAACCGGGATCTTCGCGTCAGACCGAAACTTGACTCGAAAATTGCGACGATCATGACCAGCAAAAATCTTATTACCGCAAGAGAGGATGTTGATCTTCAAAGAGCCGAAGAGATTCTGCTCTCCAACAAGATTGAAAAACTGCTCATTACCGATAAAGATGGAAACCTTCAGGGACTGATCACCTTCAAGGATATTCAGAAACGTAAACAGTTTCCTAATGCCTGCAAGGACAGTCAAGGCCATCTCAGGGTTGGTGCTGCCGTAGGTATCAGCTCGAATACCTGTCAGCGTGTCAGTGCCCTGATTGAGGCTGGTGTGGATGTGGTTGCAGTGGATACGGCTCATGGACACAGCCAGGCCGTCCTTGACATGGTCAAGAGTATCAAAAGCTCCTGGCCTGACCTGCAGGTTATTGCCGGTAATGTCGCCACGCCCGAAGCTGTCCGTGACCTGATCAATGCCGGAGCCGATTGCGTGAAGGTGGGTATTGGTCCCGGAAGTATTTGTACCACGCGTATTGTCGCCGGAGTCGGCATGCCGCAATTGACCGCTATTATCAACTGTGCGGAGGAGGCGGCCAAAACCAACACACCAATCATCGCTGATGGTGGCGTTAAATACAGTGGCGATATTGCCAAAGCTCTTGCTGCCGGTGCTGATTCTGTGATGATTGGCAGCATTTTTGCTGGAACCGACGAAAGCCCCGGGGAAACCATTCTTTACGAAGGACGAAAATTCAAAACTTATCGCGGCATGGGCTCGCTCGGTGCCATGTCGGAACCTGATGGAAGCAGCGACCGCTATTTCCAGGAGGCATCAAGCGAATCAAAAAAATATGTGCCCGAAGGCATTGAAGGACGCATTCCAGCAAAAGGCTCACTTGATGAGGTGGTCTATCAGTTAATCGGCGGGCTGAAATCCGCAATGGGTTACTGCGGAGTGGCAACTATTGAAGAGCTGAAAAACAATACAAATTTTGTGCGGATCACCTCGGCCGGTCTCAGAGAGAGTCACCCGCATGATGTTAAAATCACGAAAGAGGCACCGAATTACTCAACTTCGATGTAGGGAGAACCGTCTGCTGCTTTGAAAAGTTACAGAATACAATCTGTTTTTTTTCAATTTTTACAGCGAAAAATAGATTGCATTCCGTAATTATTGAGGTAAAATGAATTGATAAGTGTCGTAGGAGAAGAGTTGTCAGCAAAAAAAGTAACCAGTGTTGCATCAATGGATTGTGCTTTTATTGCATCGAATTATTGCCAACCCCCGCCAAGTGCACGATAAAGCTCTGACATGGCTGCAAGATGCTGACGACGAAGAGTCGCAAGATCAAGATCGGCCTGCAGGGCATTTGTATCGGCTATTATGATTTCAAGATAGGTGGCCATCCCGCTTTTGAAGAGCAGTCCTGCATTGGCGACAGCGTTATGAAGCGTGACGGTTCGTTCTTCGGCTATGCGTTCCTGCTGCTTTATCTTGTCGATCTGTACAAGTGCGTCGGATACTTCCGAGACAGCCTTGAGCAGTGATTGCTTGTAGTCAAGTTCAGCTTGTTCACGTTTAATCTTTGTCTGTTCATATTTTGCATGCAACTGGCCACGCTGAAAAACCGGTTGAACCAGACTTCCCTGTACTATTCCATACAGTGACCCGGGAAGGTTAAACCAGTCGCTTGTTTTGAATGCGTCAAAACCGCCTGTCGCTGTAATGGTCAACGATGGAAATAAAGTGGCTTTTGCGTCACCCATGTCAGCATGAGCGACGCGAACAGCAAGTTCCGCTGCACGAATATCGGGTCGGTTCTGAAGCAGAGCCGCCGGAATGCCGGATGGCAGATAATCGGCCACTGGAGTGCTGAAGAGTGATTTGCTGCGGCTGATCGGGCCAGGCATTTTGCCGCAAAGTGCGCTGAGAGCATTTTCCTGTACAGATATTTTCTGTTCAAGAAGCGGAATTGTCCCTGCAATGGATTGCCGTACGGCTTCCTGCTGCTGAACTGCAAGGAGGGTTACCTGGCCAGCGGCAAACTGAAGCTTGATCATCTTGAGTGTCGTGTCGGCAAGAGCAAGGTTTTTTGCTGAACTTGCGAGCTGTGCATCAAACATCAAGAGATTGTAGTAACCTGCCGCAACATCAGCAACCAGCCGGGTTCGCACAGCCTTTGCAGCCTCCTCTGTTTTCAGGTATGAGGCAAGGGCCGATTGGTCTCTGCTGCGGATTTTTCCCCAGATATCAGCTTCCCATGATAATCCGGCGAAAAGAGTGTAGTCATTACGGTTTGTCTTTACACCGTAATCAGATGGACGAGTACGGGTGTTCTGCACTCCGATGTTCAGAGATGGAAGTACCCCAAGGTCTGCCGCATTAAGGGTTTGACGTGCGTAGTCAATGTTTTTCAGCGCGACCTGAAAATCGGTATTACTAACCACGGCGCTATCAATCAACGAAGAGAGCGTGTTATCAGTAAAAAAACTTTTACACGGCAACTTGGCTAAAGAGATATCTGTCGAACTGTCGACTTCCGATTGGCTGGCACCACGATATCCTGATGGTAAGATTACCTCCGGCTTTTTGTACTCTCGGGTGACACTGCATGCTGCAAGCATACCGCACGACACGAAAAACGTCAGTGATAAAAGCTGTTTTCTCATAGGACAACCGTCGATTCAGAATTACTCTTCATGATACCTCCCTTGAGCGTTCGTTATCGAGCCTCTCAACCTCATCAAGGAGCGATCCGGCCTCCATAATTTCGGCAGCGGGGCCAGTAAGGCGTTCCTGTAGGTACTGGAAGGTGACAAAAAGGACCGGGACTACAAAAATACCAAGAACCATTCCAAGAAACATACCGCCGATAGCCGCTGCGCCTATTGAACGATTGCCAAGAGCTGCGGGTCCAGAAACAAAAAGAAGTGGCAGGAGGCCTGCAATAAATGCCAGTGAAGTCATGAGAATTGGTCGAAGCCTTGCACGGGCTCCCTCAAGAGCTGCCGCAGCCAGAGTACTGCCGGCAACGCGTCGCTGCACCGCAAATTCGACAATCAGAATGGCATTTTTCGCAAGAAGCCCGATAAGCATGATAACGGCAACCTGTACGTAGATATTATTGTCTATCCCCGCAAGTTTTATACCGAAAAAGACACCAAGAAGACCTGTGGGAATTGAAAACATCACCGCAAGCGGCAGGAGGTAGCTTTCATAAAGCGCCGCCAGCAAAAAATAGACAAAAACAACCGAGAGCGTAAAAATAAAGAGCAGTCCGCCTGTCGACTCTATCTCTTCACGGCTTTGGCCTTTCCAGTCATAAGTATATCCTGATGGAAGAGTGGTACTGGCAACCGTTTCAACTGCCTTGATGGCCTGACCAGTACTGAAACCAGGTTTCACTGTTGCGTTGATCGAAATTGCATTGAAAAGATTAAAATGATCCACGGATTCGGTACCATAAACCCGTTTGAGTGTAATAAGAGATGAAACCGGCACCATCTGACCACTGGCGTTCTTGACAAAAATCCCGTTCAGTGATGCTGGCTGGCTACGATCCTTTGGCTCCGCCTGCATGACAACCCGGTAATATTTGCCAAAACGGTTGAAATCAGAGGCTTGCATACTCCCGTAATAGACCTGCAATACCGTCAAAAGCTCCCGAACATTGACACCGAACTGACTTGCCTTAATGTTGTCAACAACAAGCTCATACTGGGGATTTGTCGCCTTGAACGGTGTAAATGCAAAACCGATTTCAGGACGTTTCATCAACTCGCCAATAAATCCCTGCGCTACAGCGCCTAATTTGTCGAGTCGACCACCACTGCGATCCTGTACCACAAACTCCAAACCACTAACCGCACTGAAACCAGGAACCGTCGGCTGAGCGAGGGCAAAAAATGTACCTTCCCTGCCAGAAAGTTTTTTTGTGATGGTCGCAAGAACTTTCTTGATATTTCCGTCAGCTCCTCGCTTTTCGTGCTCTTTAAGCTGTAGAAAAAGAAGACCAGAAGAGGGAGATGAACTTCTGGAAAGAATATTAATGCCGGAAACCGATATAACTTTCTTAATTGCGGGCAAGCTTTGCAGAATTGTTATTGCGTTGTCCATCTCAGCACAGGTACGGCTGAATGATGCACCCGGGGGCATGGTGACCGAGACAATAACAAAGCCATTATCTTCGTCTGGAATAAATCCGGTTGGTGTGGTTTTGAACATCCAAAATGAAAGGACGACCATCAAGCCAAGCGAGCCAAATGTAATCAGTTTATGACGAATAAGAAAAACAAGCGAACCGAGGTACCGGTGCTTCAAACTGTCAAACCCGGTATTGAAGCCGGTAAAAAATCGCTGGCCTAGCCCGCCGAACCGTTTCAACTTTCCGCTTTTGCCAGAACCTTCCGCATCATGCAGATTGGTAAGAAAAAGGGCGCAAAGTGCAGGACTGAGAGTCAATGCGTTGACGGCTGAGATAAGAATCGCTATGGCAAGGGTAAAAGCAAACTGCCTGTAGAAAACCCCCGTAGAACCCTCAAGAAAACCAACCGGAAGAAATACCGATGCCATAACAAGAGTGATAGTGACAATCGCCGTCGTGATCTCGCGCATGGCAGAAACGGTAGCTACTTTTGCCGGATAGTTTTTCTGCTCCATTTTTGCATGCACCGCTTCAACAACAACAATGGCATCATCAACAACAATGCCTATCGCCAGAACCAAACCAAAAAGTGTCAGTACATTGATAGAGAAGCCGAAAAGATTCATGAAAAAGAAAGTGCCGATAATGGCAACGGGCACTGCAATTGCCGGAATTATGGTCGATCGAAGATCCTGCAAAAAAAGAAATACCACGAGAAAAACAAGAAGAAATGCCTCTACAAGGGTATGAACAACCTGATTGATTGACTCATCGACCACATCTTTGGAGCTGTATGGAATTGCGTAAGTTATGCCTGAGGGAAACGACATGGAGGCTTTTTCGAGCACCTTGCGCAAACCAGCTTCTACCTTATTGGCATTGGAACCAGGGGCCTGGTAAATAGCAAGCACCACACCAGCCTGACCGTTTGCCTTGGTATCGACAGTATACCGATACGAACCGAACTCAACCCGGGAGATATCACCAAGCCTGAGCAGTGATCCGTCGGGATTTGAACGGATAACAATATTCTCATAATCTGCAGGATAAGGATTCTTCCCCTTGTACTTCATGACATACTGCATCGCCTCTGTGCTGTTCTCACCGAACGAGCCGGGTGCCGCTTCGAGATTCTGGCTCTGGATGGCAGCCGATATCTCCTGCGGTGTAACATTATTGGCTGCCATCTGCTGCGGGCGCAACCAAATACGCATTGAATAATCCATATTTCCATAAACGGATACCTGGCCAACACCAGGAACCCTTGAAAGATCATCGACAATGTTTATTTTGGCATAGTTCTGCAAAAATAGCTGGTCGTACTCTTTCTTACTGCTCGACAGATTTATGAGCATGATCTGGCTATTCTGCCGCTTGACCGTCGAAATACCGATCTGGTTGACCTCTGCAGGCAACCTGCTTGCAGCCTGCGCTACCCGATTCTGAACATTTACAGCCGCTTGGTCGGGGTTGGTTCCCTGCTTAAAAAAAACCGCAATGGAAAGAGAACCATCGTTGGCGGAAGTGGAGGTCATATAGGTCATATTCTCGACACCATTGATTGCCTCCTCAAGTGGCGGGGCAACCGAACGACCAACAGTTTCAGCGCTTGCTCCGGGATAACTTGCTGTTACTGAAACACTTGGCGGTGCAATGTCTGGAAAGCGGGTGATTGAAAGCTGGTTGATACCAACAAGTCCAAGTATCACCAAAATCAACGATATGACGGTAGCAAGAACAGGTCTTGATATAAATCGTTCAAACATGTACAGAAATATTTAGCACGCTCTTTTCTATGACAGGGAAAACTCTCCCTCTCCCCTTCATGTTTTGCCCGCTGTTACTGGCTGGGGATTGTTTACAGGCTTTATAACAGCACCTTCCTGCAATTTTTCAATTCCGGTGGTAACAATGGTATCGCCTGGTTTGAGACCGAAGCTGACGATATAGTTATTACTGCTCTTGCCAGCAATCGTAATGACCTGTTTTTTAACACGGTTATCACTCATAAGCAAAAAAACAAAAACCTTATCCTGTAACTCAACTGTAGCAGACTGCGGCACAAGCAAGACATCATGATAAATTGATTCCATAATCACCTTTCCAGTGCTTCCGGCACGCAATAGAGCTTTCGAATTTGGAAACAGAGCCCTGACCCTGACTGATCCAGTCGCCTGATCGAATTGTCCGCTGACAGTGCCGATCGACCCTTTTTCAGGATAGAGGCTGCCGTCCGCCATGACCAGTGAAACGGGTGAAAGTTTCTGTATCTTTTCCTGTACTGTACTGCCCGCATACTGCTGTCGAAACTGCATAAAAGCCACCTCACTTATGCTGAAGTTTGCGTAGATACTACTCACATCACTCAGTATCGTAAGCCCGGAGCTCTGGTTTTTGCTCAGCAGACTTCCCGCCCTGAACAAGATCTTCCCAATGTAGCCACTCATAGGCGACTTGATAAGGGTATAATCAAGATTGACCTTGGCAGAACGGACGGATGCCCTGGACTGTTCAACCGTCGCAAGTGCCAACTGAGTATTAGCCTTTGCAGTTTTGAGCTGAATATCAGCTACGACATTGTTCTGAACAAGCGGAACAAGCTTCTCCTCATTCAGCTTCGCCACAACCAGCGATGCTTCGGCTGCCTGCTGAAGCGCCAGCGCACCATTGTACTGCTCACGATAAAGCCGGTCATCTATCTTGAAAAGCGTCTGTCCCGCCTTGACAAACGCCCCTTCATCAACAAGAATCGCACTGAGCGTTCCGTCAACCTGCGGGCGAATATCAACATTACCCTTTCCTTCAAGCATTGCAGAATATTCCGTTGCTACCCGTGCATCAGAAGGGGTGATGGTCACCACCGGAAGAAGCGGTCTCCTTTTTTTCAGGGCATCACTGTCGGTATTTTTGGGGCTACATCCAGAAAAAAAGAGAAGGAAGCAGACGCTAAGAAGTAAACGAAAGGTGGAAAAACGGACGAATGCTGTTGTGCTCATCATCTCGGTATAATATTTTCAACTTGGCCCTGAAAACAGCAGGCTTCGGACATCATCGACGGGGTAAAAAGAGTTATAAAATGCTTTACGAAGAATAACGAAGTGCCATACCGTACACCTCGGAAGAGGTTAACAAATTTTGAGTGAATAACAAAGGAGTCTTCCGGCATAGCTTCGCGTGCCCCCTGTTATAACTTGTGTGAATAGCTTAAAAGAGTATTATAAAAGAACACATTGAGGAATAGTGTCATCTGCTTTATCATTAGAGAATATATAAGAACTATACTTTATATTGAGCGTTACATCATTTATCATCTGTTATATATGTCTCAACAAATCCGCTCCTGCGTCCGGCTGGTGAATATGGCTTTTTATGCACACCACGGAGTACTCAAGGAAGAGCATACCCTCGGTGGAAAATATGAGGTAGACGCTGAGCTGACTTTCGACTTCACCGAGGCGGCCAAAAGCGACGATATTACAAAAACTGTAGACTACGGCTTGGTATACCGCAAAATTCGAGAGATACTGACCCTTAAAAGTTTTTTTTTGATCGAGGCGGTTGCTGGTGAGATTGCTCACGATCTGCTCCGTGATTTTTTGATTCTCGACAAGGTATCGATAAGGGTACGCAAACGCAACCCTCCGGTTGATGGTATCTGCGACTATGCCGAGGCCGATTACTCCACCACACGCCTCTGAATCATGCCGACACACAAAGCATATATTGGAATAGGCTCCAACATCGGAAACCGGCTCTGTAACCTTCAGGAAGCTGTTGATCTGCTTCATGAGCTTGAGTGTACACAGGTTTGCGATGTCTCCTTTATCTACATGACTGAACCCATCGGTGAAACAGAACAGAACCGTTTTTATAATGGCGTTATCCTGCTTGAAACTGCTCTGCAGCCCGAACTCCTCCGGTGCTCTTGCAAGGCCATTGAGCAAAAGCTTGGACGTCCTGCGAACTATGCGCGCTGGAGTCCACGCGCAATCGACCTTGATATTCTGCTCTATGACGACCTTTGCCTGAACACTGACACTCTCTCCATTCCACACCCGGAGCTGGAACACCGAAAATTCGTCCTTGTTCCCCTTCTGGATATCGCAAACCCCCTTCACCCGAAAACAGGGAAAAATATTCGGCAACATCTGGAGTGCTGCAAAGACCAGTCTGTGTTAATCAGAACTAAAGAGTCTCTCTGGATAAAAAAAAAGACGGAATGCCTTTGAAAGCACTCCGTCAAATCACGGCAAGCGAAAAAATGAAGAGCCTCAGTTGGTAAAGGTGATATTGAGATTTCCTTCATCAAAATCAGCACCTTCAGTCTTCCGACCAACAAGAACATTTGGCAAGATTATACTTTTGCGGAAGTTGTTGATATCAACCAGTAACTCATCGCCCTTGATATTCACATTGAGCTTTTTGACTTCAACATTTGGCAGGTAAAGGCTCAGCACATACTTCCCGTTTACCTTTTCAAGCTTCTGGGTTTTGTCATTCGTATAGAGAATGTCAGCGGGATTTTTATCTCCAAACATCTCCTGACTCAGCGTATAGAGCCTGTCGGTGTTGATAATCTCCGCTGTCGACTGTTTAACTCTGAAAATCGGAACAGGATAAAAACAGTTTTCAATCACCTTGAGATATTTGCTTTGAATATCAATAAGACTCTGAAGATAACTGTCGGTAGAACTTGCTGGAAGAATTTTGTTGACTATCGCAGCATCAAGCTTGTAGCCAAAAAGGTTAAGATAAGTTTGCACCCGCAAAGCCTCTTTGATAACCATATTCTCCGGATTCAGCACAACCCTGAACGTCGTAATGGATTTATCCTGAAGCATGACATGCAGCTCTTTCATGTGAGCGTTCACCTCAGGCATAAGCTTGAAGATGTTTTTCTTCGGCATGAATTTGTTCAGAAGAGGCGCTGCAAAACCAATAGCTTTTGAGTGCCATCCACCAATCTTGTCTGCATACCAGCCATAGGATTCAGGCATTCCAAGCAGACGCATGGTCTCGCCGGTTGGTGCGGCATCAACCACAACGACATCATAATCGCCAGACTTGGCTGCCTTCCAAATATAACGAAGACTGATCATCTCCTCCATCCCAGGCATAATCGCAAGTTCCTCGGCAACAACCTCATTTGCGCCGTCATGCATTAAAATCGACGAAAAATAGGAATAGAGTTCCGTCCAATTCTCCCTGATTTCTGAAAGAACATTTACCTCCATAGCAAAAAGATTCTTTTCAACTTCTACAGGTGTCGATGATAGTTCGGCATTCAAGGCATCAGCCAGACTATGAGCCACATCGGTACTCATAATCAGAACCCGTTTTCCCTTTCGGGCAATTGCTGTTGCTGATGAAGCTGAAACGGTAGTTTTGCCTACCCCTCCTTTACCCAGGTAAAGAATAATTCTCATGTTGATAATAAAACTATTGAGTAAACTCTATCTTGACTGAACTCGGTTTAACAGGAGACCGTTTCCTGGCTAAAGTTATCCATCTGATTGCGATGCCGAAACATCCTTTTCGGAAGAGTGAAGACTCTCACCGGAATCTGCCTTGATTGTTATTTTTTTTCTGGCGACAGCATCTCCATTGCCAGGAGCCATAGAATCAACCGCGCCCTCTGGAAAATCATCCACACTCATCATCTTTTTGACGAGAGCGGGGATGTCATCATCAAGAGACTGGATCGCAATACTTTTGCGTGCAGGAATATCACTCTCTACAGAATCGTCAACTCTTCTCACCTTCCCGGATGGGGAGGCTGGGGCCCTTTCATTTTCAAAACCAGAATCAAGACTATTAAAACAATCATCATTCAGAGTTGCCTCATCATCACTTTTTATCTTGATTTTCTTTCTGCGCGAAAAGGCATCACTCTCATCACCAAAATCATGATTTCTGGACGATGATGACTCGGCTTTTGAGTCAGAAACTCCACCTCTTGGAGCCGAACGTTGCCCCCTTCTTTTGGAAGAGTCACCAAAACTGGTCGAGAGCCGTAAAAGCTTACCAACAGAGCTGATCATTCCGTCATTTTTCACGGCTGTTTTAACAATATTGATAACAAAACGCTCTGCTTGCGGATTATCAGCTATGCTGTTGACCAGTTCATTAAGCGCAGTAAGCATACCCGGAACATGTTGCAAATCATTCTTGAGCTGATCACGAATTTTAAACGGAGCATCCCCTATGATATCCTTGATGGATTCGGCAACTTTTTTCAACGCTGCAGGATCAGTGGGAAGAAGATTTTCAATCCCTTTTATGGCATCAGCAGCAGAAAACCCTTCTGGTCTCTTTTCTCCCGCCTGTTGGCGAGGAGGATCTTGCGATGGAGGATAGCCAAGACTCGCCTTGTACTGCTCAAGAAGATCCTGCCCATAACCGATATGGCTCCCCTGCTGCTCTGGATCGGGAACATCAAATCGAAAAGAAAAAGATTGGGGAATACAGACACCTCTTGATGCCTGTAAAATCTGTAAAGAGACCTTGTCGGGCAGGTTTTTTCGGTAATTAAGGCCAAGATTCTCTTCGATAATTGATTCAATGACAGTATGAAGTCGGATAATCAGTTCAGCTTCACGCAACTCAACCATGTCGAAAATCACATAAACCGGCTCCTTATCCTCACGCCGAACCTTGAGATTGAGTGTAGCAAAATCATAATCCTTGTTTCGGCTGTTAACCGATACAGAACCAAGGTTAAACCTGTCGAGATAGTCTTTGCTTGAACCTCTCGCCCAGAGATACACCGCCTTGTCTGTGTAGACAAGGTAATCCTGAAAGGCAATATTCCCTACTCTCTCCTGATGTGACTCATAAAAGACACCTTCGAAAAATGCAATCGGGCTTTCGCCTGCCCCCATAAGGCCTTTCTGAAAAAACTCAGCCACATCAACCTGTTCGGTCTGCCCCGAAACATACAAAGATACATTAGCCATTACCCATACCCGTTCAGCTTTAAACTTGTCAGAAGCGTGAAGCCAAATCTATGAAAATTTTATAATAAACGGAAATTGCTTGATTAACTCATACCAGAGCAACCCTTTTCCTGTGTGAAATTTCAGCAAAAAAAAAGGCAGTGAAAGCCATCAAAGCTTTTCACTGCCTCTGCAAAGATCATTACACGGACGCTTATTCAGCGAACTTTGACTCTACAGCTTTGGTAGGAACAGCATAACCTGTCACCTCAGGAGAAGAACCACGAAGGCTGGATCCCCCACCAAAACTACCGTAAGCATTACGATTAATTCTCATGACACCTTTGCCCATAGAATCAAACAACATACCGACAGTCTCCCAATGACCCTCTACCATTACTTCGAAAATCCGTCCGGCTGCTGCCAGAATATCGGTAAATACACCTCCACCACTCATAAGTCCTCCCTGGAATTTTAATTATTTGAAACTAAACAAATATTCAGAACAGTATCCTTTTCTCAATCTACAGCAATAAACAAAAAAAACAAAGAAAAGATTTGACCCAATCCAACGGGTTTACCCCGTCAAAAGAGGGAAAATCTCTATTATTTTTGCCCCTTTTGAAAAGAACCTGCAAAATTTTTAACCACTTCAGAGGCAGAGACACCGGCATCACCAACTGCTGTGGCAGCATTTCCGGTTGCATTTTCAACAGTCTCAACGACACCGGCATACAACTGATTCGCTGTTCTTGACGCATCCTTGACCGTAATGGCAACCCTGTCAATTGTCTCACCAACAACCCCGCCAGTACTACCCAGCAAATTTCCAATGCCTGTGGCATCAATAAGAGATCCGACTGTACCCGACGCGGTATCAAAGAGACTGCCTGCAAGATTCAGCCCACCCACAACAGCACTCTGCCCGGTCAAAAGAACACTTTCAGCAAGAAACGTAAGGCGATCTGTAAACTCCAGCTCTTTGAAATCCTTACGAAGTTTCTGGTACGATTCC
>CAIOLC010000288.1 GCA_903859055.1 uncultured Chlorobiaceae bacterium
ATGCCGTCCACCCCGCTTTGGTTTTGATTCTGCTGGAAGGCCACCGGCCTGAATAAAACGCCTCCTCAATTGACAGGCCCAACCCTTTGAAATACCCAAAACAGCGGCCACTTGGGCAATAGAAAAACCGTATTCCAGTGGCAAGACCACCGCTTGTGCCTGGCGCAGCTCTTCTACAGTTCGAGCATTCGCCAATGTTTCCTTTGCTTTTTCCAAAACCTCCTTACCACTTGCTGGTCGTGCCATATACCCACCTCCTTTTAGGGTATATTATAACACTTTTGTTTTAGAAATGGAATAACCCAGCTCTTTAAAAAGAATTTCTGTCACTTTTCTGATAAGCCCCTTATCTGGCATCATTTTTGTCAAGCTCATAGTAATTCCTCCTTTTCACAAAATGCAACCGGATTGCCAACCCAAATCGTCGCTTCAATCAGTGTCATGCCGGAAGCGGATTTATTCCCATGGATCAAGAAGTGTTGCGCCAGAACCGTTCATGTCGGCTGTGTTCCGGGTGACCACGATCAACCCGTTTGTTATGGCAGTCGCAGCAATGAGCGCATCAACGACGGGGAGTGATCGACCTTTTTTTTCTGATTCACCAAGCATTGTGCCCCAACAACGTGCAACTTCAGTGGTGATGCCAAAAATCCGGCCATTGAACCGTCCCATTAATTCATCAGCAAACCACGTCTGCAATTGCATTTTTTTTCTGCCTTCCGCCAGCTTTGAAATTCCTTTTTCAACTTCACCAAGCGTGATGACACTCAGATACAGGCTCTCTTCATCCTGACCATCAATCCACTCCATAACTTTCGGTGACGGCTCCGCTCTGATCAGCTCAGAGATCACGCAGGTATCCAACAGGTAACCTACCCCTGACTTCACAGAATCACCTCATTTCTGCCAGAATCTTTTGATCTCTTGATGTCTATCCCTGAATTTCGGAGCGGGGAGTTATGAAAAAAACTTGAGAGGGGCTCACCCGGCTTTCGAACATTCATAGCCTTGTTGTATTCGTCAAAAGAGATAACCACTGCTGAAGGCTTGCCATGCAGGGTAATAGCCTGTGGACCCTCGTTGAGGGCGTTGCGGACCACTTCGCTCAAATGATTTTTTGCATGTTGCAGTTGCCATGTTTTCATCCTCTTCTCCCCATCGGTTATTGTATGATCGTTCTGGCTATTGTAGAACTGTCACAGTAAAGTATCTACGACTTTATCAGATTGGTGAAATCTGACCATTGTTCGACACGGAAGGCGCGAATGTCACGAACTGATGCAGGAAGCCATGGCAAAGCCTTTAGTGCGGTAATTGCTGCAAAAAGGTTAGCAAGGTCTTCCGAGTTTGTTGTGTACAGGCTGCCCTGAACGCGATTAAATCCAAAATTAGCAAGAGTACTACCAATGACCTTTGGGGTGGTTTTGTGAGGTGTCTGCAACGACAAGATCAAAAGCAATGGCAAACATTAGCGTTCCTTGGGGTCATCAAGAATGTCAGCAAAGCGGTAGTCCAACTCTTCACCGGATTCAACGACACGAACACGCATCAAGTTATCGCCATTCGCCAGATTATCTCCAACGCTGATAATCTCATAAACGGGGCCAAACAAGCCAAAACGACGCCAGGTACCTACCAAAGAGGCCGGAAGCGGAAGACTTGTTGTGTCGATAGATGCTGGCATTATGCTCTGAAAAGTGATGATTTTGTAAAACAATCAATGCTCAATACTTTGTCCTGAAAATATGCTACTCTTCGCATAGAGAAGCAAAATTTTTTTATGAGTTGTTTTGGTCTTAAAAATAGCGCAACGCAAAGAGGTCTACCGATGAATGCACCTGTCCAGGTAATCGAACGTGATGGTAAGCCGGAATGGGCAGTATTGCCCTATGACGGATGTCTTATTTGCTGTGGTCATAAAGAATCATTTATCCCGGCTTGTTGTAAGGCACAGGTACCCTTCCCCTGACTTCACAGAATCATCTCATTTCTGCCAGAATCTTTTGATCGCGTGAGCTCTATCCCTGAATTTTGGAGCGGTGAGTTATGAAAATAACTTGAGAGGGGCTTATCCCGCTTGTGAACATGTATTGCCTTGTTTATGCCATTGAACGGTTGCCTGAGGGGAGGCTGCTGCTGTATGCTCAAGGGGCTGGTGTAACTGCTTTTGATTTGTCCCATAGGGTTCTGTTTTATAGTTCAAGGTTCAAGGTTTAAGGGTAAACTTTGGGTCAACGCCAGGGGTTTTATCAAGCCCCTCTTCGCGGCTTCGCGCTCAGCATCCTTATTGAATGAGTCTAATGGTAGGGATAGAAAAGGTAAAAGGTAAAAGAGAGCCCGGCAAGAATCCACATTCCTCCGCGTACCTCCCGCACCCTTCCGGTAAAGAGTTTCAGGAGAACATAGGCAATAAACCCGGCAGTTATTCCAACACCGATATTGAAGGTGAAGATCATAAGGGCAATGGTTAGAAAGGCCGGAAGAAGCTCGCTAAAGTCGGTAAAATCCATCTTTGTCACCGATTGCAGCATGAACATGCCGACAACAACGAGCGCTGGCCCGTAGGCGTAAGGGGGAACAATAGTCAGCAATGGTGAAAAAAAGAGGGCAAGGCCGAAAAGTGCGGCCACAACAAGCGCGGTAAATCCGGTTTTTCCGCCTTGCTCAATACCGGCGGCTGACTCAATATAGACGCCCGCAGTTGTGGTGCCAAAGAGCGAAGCGGCAATGGTCGAGAGCGCATCGACCAGCATCGGCTTTTCAATCTCCGGCAGGTTATCATGTTCATCAAGCAGATTGGCTCTCGACGACAAACCGAAAAGGGTGCCCATGGTATCAACAAAATCCATGACAAGCACACTGATGATGACGCTAGCAAATCCCCAGGTCAGTGCTCCCTGCAGGTCGATTTTCATAAAGATCGGCTCAATGGAGGGCGGCATACTGAAGGCCGTCGCAGGAAGGGGGACAAGGCCGGTCAACAGAAATGCGCTTGTTGTTACGGCCATACCGACAAGAATTGCGCCGGTTACCCGCTGGATGAGAAGAACGGCGGTAAGGAGCAGCCCGCCAAGGCTCAAGAGAACCGGAAGTTGTCCAATATTGCCCAGTTGTACCGGCGCACCGGGCACTCCGAGCGTCACAATGCCCATTTCACTGAGACCGAGAAAGGCGAGAAAAAGACCGATTCCTCCCGAAAAGCTGTGTTTGAGCGAAGAGGGAATTGCTTCAGCCAGCCATTGGCGAAGTCCTCCGATGGTGATCAGGGTGAAAAGAACGCCACCGATAAAGATTGCCGCCATGGCCGTCTGCCATGAGTAACCGAGCGTCTGCACCACGGTATAGGCAATAAAAGCATTTTCGCCCATGTAGGGTGCCACCGCAAAAGGGCGTTTTGCATAGAGCCCCATCAGCAGGGTGCCAAAGATGGAGGTGACGATAGTTGCCGTCATTGAGGCTCCTTTCGGGATGCCCGCTGCCGCCAGGATAGCCGGATTGACAATAATGATATAGGAGAGGGTAAAGAAAGTGGTGATACCGGCAATTGTTTCCTTTCGGTAATTGGTACCGTGCCGATCGAACTCGAAGTATGAACGTAGTGTCATGGTCGGGTAGCGGTTGCGTTTTTGCAAGATAAACATAAAGAGTGACAACGGGGAAGCCTGAGCGATAAAAGGGTCGATGTTGCAGGTACCCTGTTCAATGTTGTAGCAGCTCAGCCAGCCTGCTCCGCGTCTGCTCTGCTCACTGGTGCACAAGTTTGGCCGAAAAGGGGTGGATAATTTTGAGGAGTTTATCCGGGAGCTTGAATCACAGCCCGGCCATACGGTGGGGTATCTCTTCGTTTTTGTTGATGAGTGCCACCGGACGCAGAGTGGCAAGCTGCATCAAACCATGAAGGCCTTGATGCCCAATGCGCTCTTTGTCGGGTTTATCGGCACGCCTCTCCTGAAAAAAGATGCGGCAACCACCCTCGAAGGCGGAAAATTCTCTGAGATTACATCCGCTCAATTCTTTGCCTCTGCTTTTCTGGATCCATCCGCAGATTCATCACACCTGAGACAATGATCTCGTTCCCTGCATTGTAATAAAGTACAGCATAGGGGAATCGGCGAAAAAGATGCCTGCGATGGTTATGGCTAACTTCCATCCATGCGTCAGGGCAACGGCATATTCTCTCCAACGATGCTTCAAATTCATCAAGAAAATCAGCTCCAAGGCCTTTACTTTGAGCCTCATAATATTTCACAGCCCCTGCCAAATCCTCAGAAGCAATCGAGATTATGCGATATTTCATCTCAGTCTTTTTCGAAGGGCATCAACAACTGATTTCCCATCAAACGCTTCAAGTTCACCGTTGATAAACAACCCACGACGACGTTCAGCCTCGTCTGACCACGCCTTCATGACGGCTTTATCCTCGCTTCCCAACGTCTGTAGAAGATGGTCAGCAAGTAAGGCCCTTTCCGTGAGAGTGAGTCTTAATGCCTCTTTTTCAACTAATACGGCTTCCATTCATCATCACCTTTTGATATTAGATATAACAAATGCCTTCAATCAAGAATACAAAAACAAAATTCGATACGCAAAGTATTCTGCCTGTTATGCCGCAGCTCCTTCCGGGTAAGGCTGGCGCAAAAAGGGATTGTCATTTTTGATTATGACGAGTCTATTGTTGACAGTGAATTGGCACTGGTAACGGGTCCGGTTGTTGTTCCTTGCCATAACAAGAGTAACACCCAGCGCAGTTACTAAAAAATGGTTACATTTCGTGTCGGCTTTCATCGGGCATAATTGCGAGTTGGCTGGGTGTGCCGTGTGCCCATTTTCTGATAAAAGCCATGAGGGGGGGATTCCAGTGGAAGCAGTATTGGATACCGATGCTGCTCTTTAATGAATTCAATCTTAAAAGAGCATTCGGGGAATAATGACAACGAGGTATCTGTGGGACGTGTTTCCACCTGTTTTGATTCATGCTAACGAATCAACGGTAAAACAGCATCCATCATATCGCGCAGCCAAGTCCGGCGACCCCGATGCTGCGTATCTCTTGGTAAATGCTCTGTTGAATCTCTGTGGGATTTATTCCCCTAAGCTCTGCTTAGGGCACAGACAATAATTAATATGAACAAATACCTCGAAGCTCTGCTTCGAGGTCGTTTTATTGTTGGACAATTAGCAGATACCTATGCTCGGCAAAAACCAACATTAGTTTCAGCGCATGCAGTGGAGGGGGCTGGGGTAAACGCCATACCGGAAGCATTGGCTGATATGCTTGCCAATAAATTAGGCTGGCCTACAGATAATGGCATAGTACAGATAAACATTGTGTCGCATACAGGAGCTGATGGATTTTCTCGTTTGGCGAGGCAGGCGAAGTTTGACGGTGAGGCATTGGCAGGCAAACCTTACCTGTTAACTGATGATTTTGTTGGGCAAGGTGGAACGCTGGCTAACTTGCGATCGCATATCATGAGCAAAGGCGGTAACGTGCTGGGCGCAATCGTGTTGACAGGAAAGCCTCATTCTGCAAAAATTGCCTTGGATAGAGTGACACTTCAAGAATTAAGACTAAAACATGGACAACAACTCGAAAATTGGTGGGATCAAAGATTCGGCTTCAGATTTGACTGCCTTACAGAGTCTGAAGCACGTTATTTGCTTAACACCCCGGATGTTGACCGCATCCGAAATCAAATTATTGCGGCAGTCCAAGGTTGAAATTGCCCAGCGGGTCCGTGAATTGGCAGGATTACGTGGTGGGCCAGCCCCATTTACGGAAAATGCAATTGGAACATCGCTTCGGCGCACTGCCAGAGTAAGCGCAAAAGGAGATAAGCAGTAATTTCATCTGTA
>CAIOLC010000289.1 GCA_903859055.1 uncultured Chlorobiaceae bacterium
ACAAGTTAAAAGTCCGTAATGTGTTAGACGGTGATTGTAGCTCAGTTGGTTAGAGCGCCAGGTTGTGGCCCTGGAGGCCGGGGGTTCGAGTCCCCTCATTCACCCGTAGAAGGCCCCATCGACTAGTGGTTAGGTCATCACCCTTTCAAGGTGGTAGCACGGGTTCAAATCCCGTTGGGGTCACTCAATAAAGCTCTGTTTGCCGCTGCTACAGGGCTTTTTTTGTTCACAAAAACAGATCCTCTGCTCATGAAAATATCTGTCAGTTGGCTCAAAGATTTTCTTCCAAATTTCTCTTCCGATATTCCATCCCTTGTTGAAAAACTGACATTCCTTGGGCTTGAAGTGGAGGAGGTCAAGGTGCCATCTCTTCCTGACAATCTTGTCGTTGTTGGCAGAATTATGGAGGTTTTACCACACCCCAATGCAGAGCGGTTGACCCTGTGCAGGGTCGATGTTGGCCGTGATGAACCTCTTCAGATTGTCTGTGGAGCTCCCAATGTTCAAGCGGGAATGTTGGTGCCAGTCGCTACTGAAAAGGCAAAACTTCAGTTTCCAGATGGTCAGTCCATAACGATCAAGCCGTCGAAAATTCGCGGTGAGCGCTCTTTTGGAATGATTTGCGCTGCTGATGAGCTTGGTCTCTCTGATGACCATTCGGGCGTGATGGAGCTGGATGCATCCTGTACCATTGGAACGCCTCTCTCTCACTACCTCGACGGTGATGCGGTGCTCGATATTGCCGTTACCCCAAACAGGCCGGATGTCCTCTCTCATCTTGGAGTTGCGCGGGAGCTTGCAGGTGGAAACGCACTTCACTATCCCCGGCAGGTAACAGTTCCCTTTGCTCAAAGCGGCCCACTGGTTGATGTCCAGGATGCCGTAGCCTGCCCATACTACACGGCAGTGATTCTTCGTGGCATTACTGTTGCGGAATCTCCCGCATGGCTCAGGAAAAAGCTTGAAAGTATCGGTTTGAGGCCGAAGAACAACATTGTTGATATTACCAACTACATCCTTCATTCCCTTGGTCAGCCACTTCACGCTTTTGATCTTGGCAAGCTTGCTGGAGAAAAGGTTTTTGTACGGAGCGATTTCCAGGGGGAATTTACAGCAATCAATCAGCAGGTGTGTCATGTCGAGCCGGGAATGCCGGTAATTTGTGATGTCGAAAACGCAGTCGCCCTTGCTGGTGTTATGGGAGGTCTTGCTTCTGCTGTCAGTGAAACCACCAAAGATATTCTTCTTGAATCGGCTTTATTTAATCCCTCGATGATTCGGAAATCCTCCAAAAAAGCGGGAATAGCCTCTGACTCATCGTATCGCTTCGAGAGGGGAGTTGATCCTCGGAATGTCAGGCGTGCTGCGGAGTGTGCTGTGGCTCTTCTTCTGGAGCTTGCTGGTGGTCATGTTGAGGAGGCTCAGGAGTGGGGGGGAAAACCAGCCGAATTGCGAAAGGTTATTTTGCGGCCAGCTCGGGTTAATGCCCTGCTTGGCAGTTTAATAAGTGCGACCGATATGGTGGAGATGCTTGAGAGCATTGGTTTTTCTGCAGATAGACGGAATGGCGAATTGATAACTGTTGACGTTCCCTCCTTCAGAGTTGATATTTCAGCGGAGATTGATCTTGTCGAAGAGATTGCCCGCCTTTACGGTTACGATAATATTCAGCCATCGGCTCAGATGGAGACGATTTATCCGCAGTCTCGACACACTCCTGAATTCTTTCCTGATTTTTTGCGCACCCTTGTCTCTGGCCTGAATTTCAGAGAAATTCTTACCAATCCCCTCATGAAACGAGAGGAGGCTGAATTATTCAGTGAAACTCTTGTGGAGGTGATCAACCCTATCAGTGAAGGTCTTGAGGTGTTGAGGCCCGGGCTTATTCCAGGATTTCTCAAGGTGATCAGCCATAATATCAGGCATGGAAACCGGGATTTAAGGTTTTTTGAGGTTGCCAGGGGATTTCAGACTGCAGCAGATTCTACGGGAGGTGTTGCCTATGGACTTGGGGGTTATCGCGAGCAGGAGTATCTGCTTCTTGCCATGACGGGAAGCCGTTTTCCCCGAACCTGGAACCAATCAACAGGGAAGATCGATTTTTTTGATCTCAAAGGTTCGGTCGAGATGCTTCTTGAGAAGCTGAATTTACTTGATAAATCAGTGGTTAATATTTATAATGGGGGCACTCTTGGTATTGATGTTTTGCTGACAGAAAATGGTAAAAATCAATCAGTAAGGGTGGGGGTGGTTCAGCAGATTTCCTCAGATCTGTTGAAAAAATTTGATATTGGTCAGGAGGTGTATGTGGCGGAACTTGATGCAGTAGCACTGGAGCGTTGTTTTACTTCCTCTGTAACCTATGAGCCACCATCCAGATTTCCAGTTGTTCAGAGGGATATATCGCTTCTTCTGCCGCCAGACGTTACCGTTCAGTCGCTTGTTGAGCTTGTGCGCTCAAGCGACTCATTGATCAGAGGTGTCTCTGTTTTTGATCTTTTTGAGCGCACCCGGGAAGATGGAGGAGAGCGCAGTGTTGCCCTCTCTCTTGAAATTGCTGATCACCATGGGACGTTGCAGGAGGAGAAGATCAGTGATATTTTTATGAAAGTCGGCAGAAATGCCGAGAGTAAACTTGGTGCGGTAATTCGACAAGTCTGATACTCTTTGTTCCATGCAAGATTTTGACGGGCAAAACATCAAGGTTGACGTCAACCTTCTTGAAAAAAATATCGAACTGCTTATTGTTCAGTTGACAGAATGCCGTGAAGAGAATGGTGTGTTGCGCTCGGAACTTTCCAGTTTGCAGAAGATTCTCACATCGTTCAAGTTGCCCGGAAAACTGGGTTCAGTAACTGCTGAAGCGGGAGGCAATCCTGATGGAACGTTTGCTTCTGCTGAAAAAGTGCAGATCAAGCGGAAGTTGGTACTGATATTGCAAAAAATTGAGATGGAACTTAGAAACAGCCAGGCCTTGTAGCGTAATGAGATGGAAAAAATTGATGTCAATGTTTACGGCGACAGCTATCCTTTAAGGGTTGAACGACGGGAGTTAACCGAAAAAGCAGCCAGGGATGTTGATGGGGTGATGAGGATTTTTGCTGAAAAGGCTCCGACATTTGAGGCGGCGAGGCTTGCGGTTTTGGCTGCGATTTCGTTTGCCGAGCGAAAGATTGAGCTTGAAGAGGAGATGTCGTTACTTCGCCAGAGTATTGCCCGTCTGAATGTTTTTATTGGGCAAAATCTGGAATAAACCGTTACATTACAAGAGAAGAATTATCCGCACCAGTTGATTGGGGTTGCAGTAAGGTACAAGAACTAACACTTAACAAAAGGGAGCCCAACTCTTTTTATTGATTGCAGGCCTTGTTGAACATTTTTCACGTTGTGAAGAGCTGCTCAAGAGCGATGGAAACAGCGCTCCATTGGAAGCAAAAAATCTGAAGGAGGTGCCCACCGTGCTTCACGGGTTCTTGAATCTTACGCGCCTTGTCTGTTGGTGCGGTTTTTTTTGTTTAAATCGGTGCTTCTTGTAGAAGTATGAGAGCATGAAAATGGAGGTAAGTAATGGGTATAGTTATAAACCTGTTTTTAATTGTTTTTGCATCAGTAATTTTCTTTGCTGCCGGATTTTTGCTCGGGCGCTATTTCCTGGAACGGATCGGGACGACAAAGGTGCTGGAGGCTGAGGAACGTGCGGTACAGATTGTGCAGGAGGCTCAGAAAGAGGCGAACGAATACAAAGAGCTTAAGGTGAGCGAAGTTAACCAGGAGTGGAAGAAGAAGCGCCGTGAGTTTGACCAGGAGGTGATCATCAAAAATAACAAGTATACCCAGTTGCAGAAGCAGACTCAGCAGAAGGAGGCGCAGTTGAAAAAGCAGAGTCAGGATGTCAAGGATACGGAACGAAAACTTCAGGATCAGCGCAAGCAGGTTGATGAGATGACGGAGTTGCTGGCGAATCGTTCTACGGAGCTTGAGCGGATTATTTCAGAGCAGAACCAGCGTCTGGAAAGTATCGGTAATCTTCAGGCTGAAGATGCCAGGCAGATGCTGATCGACAATATGCTGACCAAAGCGCGTGAAGAGGCCACAGAGACCATTCACCAGATTCATGAGGAGGCTGAGCAGAAAGCTGGACGTCTGGCTGAAAAGACACTCCTGACGGCCATTCAGCGAATCTCTTTTGAGCAGGCCACCGAAAATGCTCTCTCTGTGGTGCATATTCAGAGTGATGAACTCAAGGGGAGAATTATTGGTCGAGAGGGGCGCAACATCAAGGCTTTTGAAAATGCAACTGGCGTTGACATTATTGTTGATGATACTCCGGAGGTTGTTATTCTCTCCTGCTTTGATCCTCTGCGTCGCGAACTGGCCAAGCTTACGCTCCAGAAGCTGCTGGTTGACGGAATTATTCATCCTGTAGCGATAGAAAAGGCATTTGCAGATGCGAAGAGGGATATTGACGATGTCATCATCAGCGCGGGTGAAGAGGCGCTCTCATCCCTTCAGATTTCTGACATGCCTGCCGAGATTATTCATCTCATCGGAAAAATGAAGTTTTATACCGTCTATGGCCAGAATCTGCTGCAGCACAGCCGTGAGGTTGCCCTGCTTGCCGGGCTTATGGCGGCTGAACTGAAGCTTGATGCCCGCATGGCCAAACGTGCCGGTATTCTGCACGATATCGGGCTGGTTTTACCGGAAAGTGACGAACCCCATGCTCTTACCGGTATGAACCTCATGAAGAGGTTTAACGAGTCCCCGATCGTTCTTAATTCGATTGCAGCGCACCATGGTGAAGTTGAGAGAGAGTCGCCTGTGGCAGAACTGGTTGAAGCAGCGAATACTATTTCGCTCTCCCGTCCAGGTGCCCGTGGTGCTGTTACGGCTGATGGTAACGTCAAACGTCTTGAGAGTCTTGAAGAGATTGCCAAAGGATTTCCCGGTGTACTGAAAACATACGCCTTGCAGGCTGGTCGGGAGATCAGGGTGATTGTTGAAGGGGATAATGTCAGCGATTCGCAGGCAGATGTGCTTGCTCATGATATCGCCAGCAAAATTGAATCAGAAGCGCAGTACCCAGGCCAGATAAAGGTCTCCATTATTCGCGAAAAACGCTCTATTGCTTACGCGAAATAGGCGTTTTCAACAACCCGTTGGGGAGAGTTCAAAACTCTCCCTTGGTTGACGGTATATCCTCCCCTGTGACCATAATTGCCGCTTTCATTGCGTATGCAAAGGACTTGAAGAGTGCCTCTATCTTGTGGTGGGTATTCTCCCCCTCAAGAATTGCAAGGTGAATATTTGCTTTCAGCGTTCCTGAGAGTGAAAGAAAGAAGTGCTCAACCATCTCTGTTGAAAAACCCTGAATGACAGGTCGTTTGAACTTAGCCTTGACGGTGCAGTGGCTTCTGCCCCCCAGGTCGAGCGCACAACGGGCCAGGGCTTCATCCATAGGAATGATCGACCATCCATAGCGCTGAATGCCACGTTTCTCTCCAAGTGCCTCAGTTATGGCACTGCCGATAACCATTGCCACGTCCTCAACAGAGTGATGATCATCAACATCCAGATCTCCCCGGCATACGACATCCAGATCTATTCCAGAGTGTTTGCTGAAATTGGTCAGCATGTGGTCAAGAAACACGATGCCGGAGTTGACGGAGCTTGCGCCGGTTCCGTCAAGGGTTACAGTTACCGTGATATCGGTCTCTTTGGTGGTTCTGCTTACCGTTGCTGTCCGGGGTGCGTTGTTGCTTATGGATGGCATGGATTGTTTAACGGATAAATTTGTTGAAGAGATAAAAGAGCGTGCTGAGCAGAATGGAGAGGGCAATTGAACTACCCATTGGGAAATAAAAGCGAAAGTTCTCCTTCTCCACCTTGAAGTCAAGAGGAAGATGGCCAAACCAGTTGAGCAGGTTCAATGATCCGGATTTCTCCGAGAAGATGAGCAGCAGACCGATAAGAACGGTAAGCAAACCGGTAATGGTCACTATTTTTCCGATATCTGTCGTCACTGAGTTTGGATATTTTTCAAATCTTGCTAAATTACGGCCATTCTGGAATAAAGATACTAAAGATTATTTCCAAATTTAATAACGCGGCGGGAAATGCATGTTTTTATCGTAGTGGTTGGTTTGCTTGCATCAATTCTGCTGGTCGGCGTTATTTTATTGCAAAGTCCGAAAAGTGGCAGTGGGCTGACTGGGGGTATCGCCAGTCTTGGCACTGTTCAGACGCTTGGTGTCAGAAGGACAGGTGATTTTTTGAGCAAGACCACCGGGATTCTTGCAGGTATTGTGATGGTGCTCTGTTTCATAGCGCAGTTTACTCTTCCGGGCAAAGAGTCTTCGAGGGTTGCTCCTGAAAGTATTCTTCAGCGCAGTATGCCAGCAAAACCGGCAGCTCCGGCCACACCACAGCCTGTGGTACCGCAGCATCCTGTTTTGCCAGCAAAATAAGTTTTGATGCATCCGTGGCTCAATGGCAGAGCAACTGACTCTTAATCAGTGGGTTGGAGGTTCGACTCCTCCCGGGTGCACGAAAAATAAAGAGTTACAGCTTTCGGGTTGTAGCTCTTTATTTTTTTGTCTTGTTTGGCTGCTTTGGTGGGTGCTTTTGGCGGTTTTGCGATAAGGTTCAGCCATACAATGAACAGCAGCATCACAGCTATCCGGTTCTATTTTTCAGCGCTCTCTAAATCCTGCTCTACATCTCGCTGGAAATCACAGGTCAGATAGTCAAAACTCATTGGCCCGGATAAGCACATTTATCTTCAGGCGATGTGGGCTTATGATGCACCGACTGCGCGGCCTGCATCCGATCTGTC
>CAIOLC010000290.1 GCA_903859055.1 uncultured Chlorobiaceae bacterium
CTTCCCTCGTTGAAGTAACAAATATTTCTCCTTATGGCTTTTGGCTCTTGATTGGAGAAGAAGAGCTTTTTTTGCCGTACACTGAGTTCCCTTGGTTCAAGGAGGCTCCTGTTAGCAAAATCTGTAATGTTGAACTCCATCACCAAGAACACTTGTATTGGCCATTACTCGATATTGATCTTTCCATTGAATCAATTCGGAACCCTGATGCGTTTCCGCTTGTCAGCCGGGTAAAAACGTTATGCTGATTGAAGCAGATCGTTGCCTTGTTGTGTCGGGTTGTGAGATACAAAAATATGAAGTGTGATCAGCATCAGATCATACCAACATCAGAACTCTATTGAAAAGTCGGCATCAGCGTAGTTATACTGACCCAATATAAATCGCTGAAACAAAATATATTAACGGCATAAGTAATTGATATTAAGAGAATTAACGATATTTTAAATTTTTTGGAAGTTACATGCTCTATGGGTTGTAATTCAACAATCTGCGGTATAGGCGGATCAATCTAATTATCGTTAGCTGCCGAGTTTTGGAAGGGAAGGGTTCCATTGTCACTTTTGAAAAGGATGGCCTCCGCCTCACCTTCCATCGTCCACACCCTGACAAGGCTGCGCTCCGGTATCGGGTAAAGGATGCCCGTAACTTTTTAATTGAATTGAGGGTAAAACCATGAACGGAATGACATACAAGGGCTACGCTACTCGTGTTGAATTTGACGCAGAAGACCACATTTTTGTCGGCCACATCATCGGGATACGAGATATTGTCGGATTCCATGGAGAATCGGTAAGCGAATTGGAAAACTCTTTCCAGGAAGCAGTTGACGGCTATCTATCCGCCTGTGAAGCACTTGGTCAGCAACCAAACAAACCCTACTCCGGCAAACTCCTTATCCGCGTAAGCGCGGAAATCCATGCGGCTGTTGCCGCCTCCGCAGAAGCAGCAGGTAAAAGCCTAAACCAATGGGCATCCGAAATACTGAACAAAGCCGCTCACGCATAATCGTACATCCTGGGGGTTTATGGGACGGTCATGACAGCTCTCCGTCAGGGTGAACTATGCCACCCACAAAGCAACCATCACCTGGAGTGGTGAAGAGGTGAGCCTCGATGATTATCACCTTTATTCTGCTTGGCCGGTTTCTGGAGGCAGGCTCAAGGCGGGCTCAAGGCAGGCAACGCCATTGCCGAGCTGGCTGAGCTGCAACCGCATGAGGCGCTGAAGGTGGCAAAGAGTGGCGAAACCAGCATGGTGCCTATAGCTTCGGTGCAAAGCAGCGAGATGATTGAGATCATCCCGGGCGACCGGATTCCGCTTGACGGCAGGGTGGTTGATGGTGACGCTGAGGTGAACGAAGCGATGCTGACCGGCGACAACCGTGGAGTGGCGAGCTACATCGCCGCCAGATGCGGCATCACCGACGTGCAGGCCGGGCTTGGTCCCCTCGAAAAAGCAGCGGTAATCCGCGCCCTGAAAGCAAAGGGAGCGTGCGTCATGATGGTCGGCGACGGCATCAACGACGCACCAGCGCTGACCGAAGCCGACATCGGCATCACCCTCGGCCACGCCTCCGCCATTGCCCTGGAGAGCGCCAGCGTTGCCATCCTGAACGACGATCTCGGGCTCATCAACACCCTCGTCACAAGCTCCTCGCGATGTTTTTCCATCATCCGCCAGAA
>CAIOLC010000291.1 GCA_903859055.1 uncultured Chlorobiaceae bacterium
AATTGGCAGGATTACGTGGTGGGCCAGCCCCATTTACGGAAAATGCAATTGGAACATCGCTTCGGCGCACTGCCAGAGTAAGCGCAAAAGGAGATAAGCAGTAATTTCATCTGTAAAATAAATTTCTATTTGAAATTGGGCAGATATTGTTCCAGAGTATCGTAAAAAAATAAGCTCATGAAATCGCTATTTTTATGTTATTTCCATAATTATCGACGAATAAGATTCATACGGCGATCTTATTTTATCGAATAAGCAAAAATAACTTCCAATGGCGTTTCACTCTTTTGCTGAAGAACAGCTTACTGACGCATTCGTTTTGAAAATCCCTGGTGGTCCAGCGGTAAAGTTGAAGAAAGAACTCCATCGTGATAAGTCGGATGAACACACCAGCTCTCGTTGGGGAATGTGGGTATATCGATCAAGGTTACCCAAATCTTTTTTTGCCTGACAGGCTTTGGATGACCCGGCACGAAGGGCGACGTCCTACGTGTGTCTTATGGCTCGTTTAATCGAGCTATCAAGGAATCTGCGACAGGAACAAGTGGCAGTATGAAGAACATTTCGAAAGGCTCTCTTTTTATTCTTCAAGTTCCGTTACCAAAAAAAGTTGAGCAGGAATCCATTGCCGAAGCCTTGAGCGATGCGGATGCCCTCATTGAATCCCTTGAGCAACTCATCACCAAAAAACGACAGATCCAACAAGGTGCTATGCAGGAACTGCTCACCGGCAAAAAACGCCCGTCGGGTTTTAGCGGAGAGTGGGAGGTGAAGAAGTTGGGTGATCTTTTCAGTTTTAGCGGCGGCTATTCAGCTTCACGAGACCAGCTATCTTCGGAAGGTCATTGCTACCTTCACTATGGGGACATTCACGGATCCTCAAAAATGACCATTGATGCAAAAGGTGACTACCAAAATATCCCAAAGCTCAATATTCCACTGAAGCGAATCGCGTCCAATTCGCTGCTTGAAGATGGTGATGTCGTATTCGTTGATGCCTCAGAAGATGACAAAGGCACAAGCAGGTACATCGTGGTCGTGAACAAGGATGACATTCCATTTATAGCAGGGCTTCACACCATTGTCGCCAAGAGCAAGACATCCGAACTGACCCATGAGTATCGGCGTTACTGTTTTCAAACAGCAGACATCCACCAGCAATTCCTGTTTTTTGCAGTTGGTACAAAAGTTTCCGGTATCAGTAAATCGAACATCCCGAAGCTGACGCTGCCAGTTCCCCCTTTCCCTGAACAAGCCGCTATCGCTGAGATACTGATGGATATGGAGGCCGAGATTGAAGTGCGGGCAGAAAATCTTGAAAAAACTCGTCAGCTCAAACAAGGAATGATGCGTAATCTGTTAACTGGAAAAATCAGATTATTGAAAATGTAAATCTTTAAGATAAAGCAAGATAGGGTGCGATGCTTATATTGAGACATTTACTGCAATGGTGCGTGATGCTTCTATTGGATATGTGATTCACATCGATTTCAGTTAGATTAACGAGTAGATTGTTCTTGATATGCCTTACTATCTTACATTTTGAATATGATTACTTTACACGCCCTATTTTGATGTATTTTTTTATAATAATCTACACTTAGCCAGAAGATTAAACCTGAAAAAAAATCAATAAACAACGCTTTATACTAGCAAATATGCGACTCTTTACAAAGAGAACCAATATTTTCTGACATGAAATTTGATGGATTTGTTCTGGCAGCGACAGGTCAATGCTCTGTCTGCGTGAAATTGAATAGAGCTTTACGGGTTTCCGGTAGACTTTATTCCCACGGGTCAAGAAGTGTTGCGCCAGAATCGTTCATGTCGGCTGTGTTTCGGGTAACCACGATCAACCCGTTTGTTATGGCCGTCGCAGCAATGAGCGCATCAACGACGGGGAGTGAACGCATTGTGCCCCAGCACCCTGCAACTTCAGGGGTGATGCCAAAAATCCGGTCATTGAACCGTTCCATTAATTCATCAGCAAGCCACGCCTGCAATTGCATTTTTTTCCTGCCTTCCTCCAGCTTTGAAATTCCTTTTTCAACTTCACCAAGCGTGATGACACACAGGTGCAGGTTCTCTTCATCCTGACCATCAATCCACTCCATAACTTTCGGTGAAGGCTCCGCTCTGATCAGCTCAGAGATCACGCATGTATCCAGCAGGTACCCTCCCCCTGACTTCACAGAATCACCTCATTCTTGTCAGAATCTTTTGATCGCTTGAGTTCTATTCCTGAATTTCTGAGCGGTGAGTTATGAAAAAAACTTGAAAGGGGCTCACCCGGCTTGCGAACATTGATTGCCTTGTTGTATTCATCAAAAGAGATAACTACCGCAGAAGGTTTTCCATGCAGGGTTATAGCCTGTGGCCCCTCATTGAGGGCATTGCGGACTACTTCGCTCAGATGATTTTTTGCATGTTGCAGTTGCCATGTTTGCATGTTCTTCTCCCGCCTGTTATGTATGATTTTTCTGGCTATTGTAGACAGAATATAG
>CAIOLC010000292.1 GCA_903859055.1 uncultured Chlorobiaceae bacterium
CAGAAGCATTTCTTCGTCGTTGCGTTTTTTTTCACATTCAAATGCCAGGCCCCACAGAATTAATGAAAATTCTGCTGGCCAAAAAGTCTATTTTACCCGATATATCGAAACAGGAGGGCGGTGAGTTTATCAAACTCTTTTTTTCAATTAGCGATCTGGTTAAAGGGAAAAAACCAGCCACACATGAATTGATTCTCTGGATATGGTGGATGCGAAGACATGGTTTCACACCCAATGACCTCTATCAGTATGAAAAGAATTCAGAACATGCTCAAACCCTGCTGAGTGGAATCTCTGTTTTAGCCAAGGAAGCTGATGACTGGAAACGGGTTACTGAAGCCATAACATCCAATACTCTCAAGTAATGATGATGGATCCCCTGGCCACCTATATTTCAGCCAACCGTCACTATCCGTTCGATGAGTTTTTTGAACTCCTGCAGGAACAGGGGTTCAGGTTTGGTATCGACACCCTTGAAACCGCGCATTATGTCATCATGAAGGCCATTGCATCGGGTAACCTTGAGCGGCTTGATATGTGGTTATGCCCTGTGCTGGCTCATTCAGCCGAACAGCAGGCAACTTTTCTTGAACTCTATAAACGCCTCTTTATCCCCTTCCTCCAGCAGCAAGCCGAAACTGCCGGAAACAAAGAACAGCCACCGATACCAGAGGCGCCGGTTGATGCGACAACAACAGATGCCCCGTTTGGGCAACTACAGAGAGAGGAAAAGGAAGAACATGAAAAAATAGTGGCCTCACTGAAAGCCCGAAGCAGCGGTTCATCCATGCTTGAGCGCTTTGTGCAATCGACAACGATTGAGAGCGACCCTGTGCTGCTCAGGGTTGTGCGTCAACTCCGCTACACAGAACATTCAGGCCGCTACTCCTTCGACATCGAAAAAACGATTAGCAAAACCATCCATGAAGGATGCCTGGCCAAACCTGTTTTCAGCCCTGCCCGCCGTCATGTTGAATACCTGATGCTCATTGACCGCCACAACTCGCGTGACCACCAGGCCCGTCTCCACAACAACCTCTACGAGACCCTCAAAGCCAACAATATCTTTGTTGAACGCTTCTATTTTGGCTATTCGCCTCTCATTTGCAGCAATCCTCGTCACCCTGGCGGCATTGCATTGAAGGAGATTCTGAGCCTTCATGAACATGCTGTGCTGTTGCTCTTTACCGACGGCTTGCAATGTGTTGACACCCGTCGATTGATGCCGTATTTGGACAGCGACAAAAACGCCTGGTGCCCGTTGCAATGTGTTGATACCCGTCGATGGAGACTCTTTGCATGGGCCGACATCTTCAAACATTGGCAGCGCCGCTATTTTTACACCTCTGAGCCACCCGCACTGTGGGGTCAGCGTGAACAACTGTTGCAGGGCATTTTTCCCTTTGTACTGCCTCTTTCGGTTGAGGGGTTGCAGATAATGGCTGCCGATCTTTCATCAGATGCAGGGGCCGATTTCGATTGTCTCCATTACTGGCCGGAAAATGCCGATTATTCATTGGTGCCGATAAAAACCGGAGGTAAAAAGCTTGATTATATCGGACTGTTTTTTGATGATCAAATCAAACGCTGGATTGCCGCCTGTGCAATCTACCCCGAACTCGACTGGAATCTTACCCTTGCATTGGGCAAGCTCTTCTCGACCGAAAAAAGCGTTTTGCCTTCATACAAGAGTCTCAGCCAGTTGCTTCGTCTCAACTGGTTCACCAAAGGGAGTATTTCTGACGATTTTCGCCGGGAACTTCAGCAACAATGGCTGCCTTTTGAAGAGCGTGCCCGAGTCTACCAATTCCTCTACGATCAGCTCAGCCAGAACCGTCCACTCCAGGGAGATGCTGATTTTGAGAGCTGTACTCTGCAACTTGCCGTGTATGAACTGCTTGCCCAAACCAATAAAGAGCTGTTCGAGAAAAAAGCACAGCAATTGGTCAATACCCTTGAGCAGACAACCGATTTGCTCGACATGGTGAGCATTCATCTGATCAACGAGCACGAGTACAGCCCGCTCTTTTTTGAAATTCCGGATGATGTTTTGCGACTTATGGGGCTGGACCCTGCACAAATCAGAGGCGCAGGAAAGGTTTCGCCGAATTTTGTGCGCATACCCGCAGGTGAATTTACGATGGGGAGCCCGGAAGGAGAAGTGGATCGAGATAGCAATGACGAAACGCAGCATCAGGTCAAAGTGAGTGAGTTTTACTTGTGCAAATATGCTGTTACTCTTGCTGAGTTTAAAAAATTCATTGACGAATCAGGGTATCAGACAGATGCCGAACAAGCAAATAGCAGTAAGATTTGGAATGGAAAGGAATGGACGAACAAAGAGGGTATATACTGGCGGCATGGCGTATCGGGTAACGAAAGGCTGCCAGAGGAATACAATCATCCGGTAGTACATGTGAGTTGGAATGATGCAGTGGCTTATTGTGAATGGTTGACGAATAAAAACAATAAAATATTCCGCTTACCAACGGAGGCAGAGTGGGA
>CAIOLC010000293.1 GCA_903859055.1 uncultured Chlorobiaceae bacterium
CACAATCGTGTCCACGGAGCCGGAACCGTTGATGGTCAGCGTACCGGCATTCAGATTGACCGGCGCCGTTGCGCCGATGCGCACGGGGCATTACTTTTTGTCAAAAAGGAAGGTGTCAAGGTGGCATCGACATCCTCGATGGTCAGTGAAGAGATACACGGGCAAATATTTGGTCATTTCAGTGTTGAAAAAAAGATGGTCGATGAGACCAAAAAGATACGGGCAGAGAAAGAGAAGCGCTTGACAAGGCTTGAAGAACAGTCGCGTAAAACCTATGAAAAAGAGAGGCATTTGAGCGAGACACTGAGTCCACAGCCACTTCATGGAGTTCCTCCGGTTATTATCGAACCACCTGTTTCAACACCACTTTTTCATGACATAAAGTCAGAGGTTGCAAGAGTACTTGTACCGGAAGAGCTTTTTAAATCTTTTGATGATGCAATTATAACGGTCGAAGAGTTCCCTGGGGTGATTGAGAAACCGGCAGTTCCGGATACGTTAGAGAGTGAGGAACTTTTCGAATCCCATAATCTTTCTGATACCGCGCCCGAGCCCGAGAGTTTGCCCTTGCCCGAGTCCTTGTCCTTGCCTGAGCCCGAGCTCTTGCAAGCCCCAGCCCCAGCCCCAGCCCCAGCCCCAGCGCAAGATCCGGATTTGGCCCAGGAACCAGCACAAATACTCGAACAGCCAAAAGATGAGCCTTCGGTGAACGAACATCTCGTCTCTTTCGATGCCCCTCAGATGATGGGTGGCCTGACGGTGGTTGGTACTCTTGATATGTATGCAGGGAGAAGTAAAAAAAATCGTAAAAAGAATTTCAAAGAACAAGCTGATGCTTTAAAAGATGAGTTTGAACCAAAAGTAGCAGTGGAGGTCAAAGAAGAGGAGAAAGCTCTTTTTGTAAAGAAACCGCTCAAGGCAGTTGTGGAGGTCAAGCCAAAAGCAATAGTGGCTGAAAGTGGGGCTATCAAGAAGAAAAAAGGGAAGAAAAAAAAGAAAGTCGAGGTAGATGATAAGGTAATTACAGCAAATATCCAGAAAACGATCAGTGGTATAGAGGATCGAAGTAGTACGGGTTCACGCCAGAAATTCCGAAAGATTCGTCGAAGTGAGCGTGAGCGTGAGCATGAAGAGGATGAGGCGTTTCGGGAGCTGCAGCGGATGATTGTCCGCGTTACCGAGTATGCTTCGCCGCATGAGCTTGCAGAGCTCATGGGTATTACCGCAAAGGATATCATCCAGAAGTGTTTTGCTCTTGGAAAATTTGTTACCATTAACCAGAGGCTTGATAAAGAGTCAATTGAGCTTATTGCGCTTGAATTTGGTTTTGAAGCGGAGTTTATCTCCGAAATAGAGGCGACAGCGGTCATTGTTGAGGAGGATGCGGAAGAGGATTTGCAGACTCGTCCGCCGGTGGTCACGATCATGGGTCATGTCGATCACGGAAAGACCTCACTGCTTGATCATATTCGTAACAGCAAAGTTGTTGCTGGTGAATCCGGTGGTATTACACAGCATATCGGTGCTTATGAAGTGACGGTTGACGGGAACAGAAAAATCACTTTTCTTGATACACCTGGTCATGAAGCATTTACCGCAATGCGCGCAAGGGGTGCACAGGTGACTGATATTGTTATTCTTGTTGTTGCGGCTGATGACAGCGTGATGCCTCAGACGATAGAGGCTATTAACCATGCAAAAGCTGCAGGTGTGCCGATTGTTGTTGCTCTTAATAAAATTGACAAGGTTGAGGCCAATCCAGAGAAGATCAAAACCCAGTTGTCTGAAGCAGGTGTGCTTGTTGAGGAGTGGGGTGGTGCCTATCAATGCCAGGAGATTTCTGCGAAGAAGGGTATTGGTATTGTGGAACTCATGGAAAAGGTGTTGACTGAAGCTGAAATGCGTGAGTTGAAGGGCAACTATTCTCCAGATATCCAGGCGAGCGGCATTATTGTTGAGTCCGAGCTTGACAAGGGCAAGGGTGTTATCTCCACCGTTCTCGTACAGCGCGGAATTCTCAAGGTTGGTGATCCATTTGTTGCTGGCAATACCATGGGCAAGGTTCGCGCTCTTATGGATGAGAGAGGCAAGAGAATTCTTTTTGCCAACCCTTCTCAGCCGGTCAGGGTGCTTGGTTTTGAGGATCTTCCGCAATCAGGTGATGCCCTTACGGTTATGGTAACCGACAGGGAGGCTCGCGACCTGGCGCAGAAACGGCAGGTGATTCGTCGTGAACATGATTTCCGCCGGAGTACCCGTGTCAAGCTCGACAGTATAGCCCGTCAGATCAAGGAGGGGCTGATGAAAGAGCTGAGTGTCATCATTAAAGCCGATACCGACGGCTCCATTCAGGCGCTGGCAGATGGTCTCATGAAGATTCAGAACGAAGAGGTCAAGGTACAAATTATTCACCAGGGTGTTGGACAGATTACGGAAACGGATGTGTTGCTTGCTGCAGCTTCTGATGCAATCATTATTGGTTTCAGAGTGCGACCAAACGTTAACGCTAAAAAGCTGGCAGAGAAAGAAGATCTTGATGTCCGCTTCTACAGTGTCATTTACCATGTTCTGGAAGATGTCGAGAAGGCACTCGAAGGAATGCTCTCTCCTGAACTCCATGAAGAGAGTCTTGGTTCTCTTGAAATCCGCCAGATCTTTAAAGTTCCAAAAATTGGCAATGTTGGTGGATGTTATGTTCTGGAGGGCAAGCTGTTCCGGGATTCCAAAGTTCGTCTTCTGCGTGATGGTGTACAGATATATGAAGGTCAGCTCGCTGCGCTCAGGCGTTTCAAGGACGATGTCAAAGAGGTAGATGCTGGCTACGAGTGCGGTATGAGCCTTAAAAACTATGACGATTTCAAGGTAGGCGATGTTGTTGAGGCCTATAAGATTGTTGAGAAGAAGAGAAAACTTTGAACAGTTTATTGTTGATACATGTCGATACGTACTGACAGGGTTGCATCTCTGCTGCAACATGAAATTGGGGTGATTCTGCAGAAGCAACTGCCGCGAAGTGGTCCGATTATTACCGTTGTCGATGTGAAGATTACACCAGATCTGAGCATCGCAAGGTTTTATATCTCCATTATTGGTAGCGATGAAGAGCGTGCTGAAGCAATGGTTGCTCTCAAGGAACAAACAAAAAGTATCCGAAAAATTCTTTCCTCTAAAATCCGTCACCATTTCAGGCGTATTCCTGAGCTGGAATTTCATGAGGATCATCTGTATGAACGAGCCAACAGGATTGAGCAGCTTTTAAATGAAGTGAGGCGATCCCCTGTTGAGAATGGCGAACAGCGTGAATTGTTGTGAACCGTGAGTATTCATGAACAGGTAAACAGTGAAGCTCTTTCCGGGCTGGGTGATTTTCTGCTGATAGACAAGCCTTTTGGCTGGACATCGTTCGATGTTGTGGCAAAAATCAGAAATACCTACAAGCGAAGCGGTGTGAAGTGCAAAGTGGGACATTGCGGTACACTTGATCCGAAAGCAACAGGTCTGCTTATTCTTGCGACAGGACGAAAAACCAAAGAGATTTCGGCTCTTGAAGTTCTTGACAAGGTTTATGATGGTGCCATCAAACTGGGTGCAATGACTGACAGTCACGACAGTGAGACTATCGAGTATGGTCATTGCAGTACAACACATTTAACAGAAGAGGAGATCAGATCGGTAGCGAAAGGCCTGGTTGGCACCCACCTGCAGCAGCCGCCCATGCATTCCGCTGCCTGGCATAATGGAAAGCGACTCTATGAACATGCCCGCAAGGGAGTTGTCATCAGCGAGCGTAAAGCAAAAGAGATTATTATTCATCGCTTTGAAATTGTTCGTATTGAACTTCCGATGGTCTATTTTATTCTCCATGTTTCAAAAGGCACCTACATCCGGGTCATTGCGCATGAGTTTGGCACTCTGCTCGGTGTTGGAGCCTATCTTGCTTCGCTCAGGCGCGTCTCTATTGGTTCATGGCAATTAAGTTCTGCCCGAATGGTGCCGGAGGTGATAGAGAGTATTCTGCAGAAGTCATCAATCATCAGCGGGGATGAAGGGGGATAAAAGGTTGTATGTTAGTTATTGAGTATGATAATCAAAAAAGTTACAGGTATGGTCCACATACCCCGGTAGAGCTTTTGCCGCTTCCATCAGCCGTTACTGTCGGTTCCTATGATGGAGTGCATAGAGGTCACAGGAGAATTATCGCACGCATGGTAGCTGTTGCCCAATCTCTCAACTTGAGAAGTGTTGTCGTAACTTTTGAACCTCATCCTCGGAGCGTTCTCGGCGGAGAAGTTTCAGCTCCGCTCGGGTTATTGACCACTCTTGATGAAAAAATTGATCTGCTTGTCGGTCAATGCGTTGATCTTTTGGTGCTTGTTCGATTTACCCCTGATTTCGCTTTGCGCAGTTCAGATGATTTTATAAGAAATGTTCTGGTTGGCTTGCTTGGAGCACAAAGTATCATTATTGGATATGATCATGCTTTTGGGCGTGACAGGAGCGGTAGTAGCCAAACTCTTGAGAGTTTGGGCTGTGAACTTGGTTTTGCTGTCGAGGTTGTACAGGAGGTGTTGATGGATAACCAACATTTTTCAAGCACAAGAATAAGAAAATTACTTGAAGCTGGCATGGTTGAAGAGGCCAACGCATTTCTTGGTTCACCCTATATGATTACAGGGGTGGTAGTTGATGGAGAGAAGAGGGGGCGGGAGATTGGTTTT
The DNA here is from genome assembly GCA_903859055.1 of uncultured Chlorobiaceae bacterium. GTDB lineage: Bacteria > Bacteroidota > Chlorobiia > Chlorobiales > Chlorobiaceae > Chlorobium. The sequence continues at coordinate 4,719 of CAIOLC010000293.1, forward strand.
CCGACAGTCAATCTGACATTATCCGATAAAAACAAACTTTTGCCGCGCTCTGGTGTGTATTTTGCCCGAACGCAGCTCAACGGTGTGTCGTATAGAGCATTGATGAATATAGGTGTTCGTCCAACCTTCTTTTCTGAAGGGCAAACATCAATTGAAGCTCATATTTTGGGATATAGCGGAAACCTTTACGGAAGCATCATCAGGTTCAGTTTGATCAGATATATCCGGGCGGAGAAGAAGTTCGGGAATCTGGATGAGCTCAAGCTACAGATTGAAAAAGATAAAAAAACGGTAGAGTTGTATTGTTAATAATATTATATTGAAGGCCAAACAATTTATTATATAACAACCGAAGAGATATGAGTTTGACAAAAGAGTACAAAGCCGAAGTTATCACGCAGTTTGGCGCATCAGAAAAGAATACTGGAAAACCAGAGGTACAGGTGGCACTTTACACCCGCAGGATTAGTGATCTTACCGGACATTTGCAGCAGCATCCCAAAGACAAGCATTCTCGTCGTGGTTTGCTCATGCTTGTTGCTAAACGTAAAAAAATGCTTAATTACGTGAAGAACGTTGATATCGATCGCTACCGCAAAGTGATTGGAGAGCTTGATCTTCGCAAGTAAAAGTCGTTGTTGCCTGATCTCTGCAGGGTCTCTCCCTGCAGGTTGTCAATCTTAACAAGAACGAACCAGGAGCACACAACTATGTTGGAAAGCATGACCGGATATGGTAGTGCGGAGGGGGTACGTAACGGTATTCGGATCCTTGTGGAGTTGCGGTCAGTAAACAATCGGTTTGCTGAAATCAGTGTCAAACTACCCCGTCAGTTACTCACCTATGAACTCGAAGTGAGGGAATTGATTCGACAGCAGTTTCAGAGAGGGAAAATATCGGCATATATTCAGATTCAGGAGGATGAGGAGCACTCCATATCGGCCAGTATCAACGTTGAAAAAGTTAAAGCCTATAAAGAGCTGCTTGAGAATCTCAAGCGGGAGGCGGCTCTTGATACTCCACTCCAGCTTGAGCATATTCTGAGATTTCCGGAAATATTCGATAATGGAGCCGCTGCCCTTGACAGTGCAGCTCAATGTTGGCCGGATGTCAAAGTGCTTTTGGGCGATGCTCTTGTTAATCTGAAGGGTATGCGACGCAGGGAGGGGGAAGAGCTTTCAAGAGATTTCAGAAGCCGAATGGCAGAAATCGATGTAACTCTTCAACTTATAACCTCTCTTGCTGCACAAAATCTCGGGACGGTCAGAAACAGACTTGCCGCAAAGGTAGAGGCTATTGCCGGAAATGATTTGGCTTATCGTCAGGAGCGGCTCGAAATGGAGCTTGTTTTTGCCGCAGATAAACTTGACATTACGGAAGAGCTGACTCGCTTTACGAGCCATAACAAGTTTTTTCTTGAAGAGCTGGGTAATGATGAAAGTGGTACTGGCAGAAAACTCAATTTTCTTCTTCAGGAGCAGTTGCGCGAAGCAAACACCATTGCATCGAAGTCTCAGCATGCAGAGATTTCACAAAAAATTGTCCAGATCAAGGAAGAGTTAGAAAAAATAAGGGAACAGTTACAAAATATAGAGTAGTCTCATGGCCGAAAAGCCGGGATGCCTGGGAAAACTGATTGTTTTTTCAGTGCCATCGTGTACTGGAAAATCGACAATTACCAGTATGGTTCTTGATCCTGTGCCAGAGCGACTTAAAGTGCGTGAGAGTGAGGAGGCGGGTGATCAGCAAATAGCTCTTGAACGTGCAAGGATGGAGAGTGACTCTGCAGAGTTATTTGATGAGGTTGTTGTGAACGATGCTCTTGATGCTGCTGTTGATACCGTTACAGCCATCGTAAGCAAATTACTTTTAAAAACGTAAAATACAGTAAAATGTCGGTTAAGCCAGTTGACCTGAATAAGTTAAGAAGTGCGCACTCGAATTTATATGAAACTGTGGTAGCTATTTCAAAAAAAGCAAAAAGATTGCATGATGATGAGCGGGCTGAGCTTGAAGACAAGCTTCTTCCTTATAAAGAGATGATTCGTAATCCGAGCAGTGAATCTGAGTCTGACAAGATCTTTCCTGAGCAGATTGCAATCAGTCTTGAATTTGAAGTTCGTGAAAAGTCGTCGCATAAGGCTGTTGCTCAGTACTTCGACCGAAAATATGATTATACCCTCGAAAAACCAATAGAAAAAAAGGTTGTTCAAGCTGAAGATGATGATGAAACTGACGGGGATTAATCAGATAACTCTTCGTGTTAATGATTTGCGACAGGCAGAAGAGTTTTATTGCGGCATTCTTGGTATTGATCTGGATCACAGGGTTGGAGCAAATATCTCTTTTCTTCGTCTTCAATCAGATATGCTTGTGCTGGTAAAGGCCGAAACATCCTGTTCACCCGAAGCGCGAGATATCAGGGTTGATCATTTTGGCTTCAGGCTGGCTTCAGATGCTGAAGTCGATGCGGCTGCTCGTTATCTTGATAACAAAGGTGTGCACATTGTTACTCATCCCGCTCGACGTCGGGAGGGCAGGGCTTTTTTTGTGATGGATCCTGACGGTAATCTTGTGGAGTTCTATTCAATGTATGACAATGGTGTACAGCAGGATGATGCTCTTGATGTCGATGACCCCGCTCCAGGGGTGCATCTCCCTGTGGGGCGTTCAGGCATCATGGAAGAGAGTATTCCTGTAAAGTCCAGGCGCTCAAGAAAATAGGTTTTGATGCTGTTTCAGGAACTGTTCTGCCTCCAGAAGTTGCGCTGGTGTATTAATGCCGAGGATTTCATTTGAATTGCCGGTCTTGAAAGCACAAACCTTTGCGCCATTTCCAAAGCAGATACCAAAAACATCGGTCAGATAATACTCCTTTTGCGCATTATTGGTGGTAATCTGCCCAAGAGCCTCGAAAAGCACTTTCCCGTTAAAGAGATAAACCCCTGAATTTATCTCCCTGATTGTATGCTCCATTTCAGAAGTATCTTTCTGTTCAACGATCCTCAAGACGTTGTTACTGTTCTTGTCCCGAATAACTCTCCCGTATCCCGTCGGTTCATCAAGTTCTGCCGTCAGGACTGTTGCGTCGGCGTGTGCTGAACGATGAAACTCGATTAAATTTCTCAGGGTGGAGGCTTGAACCAGTGGCGCATCTCCAGAGAGAATGAGTATCTCTCCATCAAAGTCGTGGAGCAGTGCCTCTGTTTGCATGATGGCATGACCTGTGCCGAGTTGTGGCTCCTGCAGAGCTGCCGCAACTTTGAATCGGGCGGTTGCATTGATGACCTGTTCAGCAAGGTGGCCAACGACAAGCACAATTTTTTCGGGCCCCAGAGTTTGAGCTGTTTCAAGGACATAATCGACCAGTGGTCGGTCATTGGCCGTGTGCAGCACCTTTGGACGTTCTGATTGCATTCTGGTGCCTTTGCCAGCGGCCATAATGATGACTGCAAGTGCCATGGATCTGTGAGGAGTATTAAGAGTGTCTAAGAAAATGATGAGAGCGGTTGAGATTGTTCGCCGACATAGTGCCTGCTTTTCGGGTTGTTCTCTCTGTCAACAATGAGAATCATCGGTTTAAAGTTTCGTGCATCTGCCTCTTCCATAAGGGCAAAAGTCATAATAATAATTTCATCACCCACCAGAGCGCACCTGGCAGCAGCACCGTTAAGCTGAATCTCTCTGGAGCCATGATCACCCTTAATGATGTATGTTTCAAACCGTTCTCCATTGTTATTGTTGACAACGAGTACTTTTTCATTCGGAATCATGTTTGCCATTTCAAGCAGCTCACTATCGATGGTAATGCTGCCTTCATATTCAAGGTCTCCGCTTGTTACTATCGCGTTGTGGATTTTTGACTTCAGGACGTGTAATTTCATGAACAAACCAACTTCATTTTTGTTTTATTAATGCCTCTCCTCTGCCCCGGAAAATCCGGTATCTTCTCAAGCTCTGATCACTCTCAAACCCCTCACCCTGAATTGTCTCTTCTTGTCTGGTAATTGTTACAAATCGATCCGACCGTATCATCCCATCACTGGCACTTCGTTTGAAGGATTCTGTTCTCATAACAACTCCATCTTTTGATGTCATCACAACATCTCCAATAACCTCAATATCCCGGGTATCATGAACAAAAGTTTTGTTAGCTGTTATCGTTGTTGTTGCCAGGCCAGCGAGATCAAAAAAAGTTACTCTGATACCGTTATCAAGATCATATTCACTACCTCTCTTCGTATTGTACTCTACTCCATGAGATGCCTCAATAACTCCTTGATATTTACCGGATTCTGTAAGAGCGATTCTCATGTTCCAACTCTCCTGCACCAAATTATCCCGCATCAAAACATCTTTTCTGGCAGAGCGGCGAGCCTTTGTTGGTTCGCCGCATCCAACCGTTATCAGCAGAATAGCATGCAAAAAAAGAACAATAACTTTTCTCAAATCAGAATCATGTTACTTGATATTTAACTTGTCCAGTACCTTGAAGGTAAGATCATTTTCGGGAGTAACATAGTGTGCTGCGTTTTTCTCAAGAATGACAGAGAAGCCCTCTTTTTGGGCAATTGATTCGATTGCGGTGATGACCTTTTGACGAAGAGGTGCCGAAATCTCCTGCTGTTTCTTTTCGAAAAGGCCACCTTGTTCTTGCTGGAATTTTTGAAAAGCTTGAACCTTTTGGTTCAATTCCTTCTCTTTCTGAGCTTTAGCTGCCGGTTTCAGGGAAGAACCCTGTTTTTTGTATTCCGCAACAGCTTTCTGCAGCTCCTGGTTCTTGGCTGCGCTCTCTTTCTGCAGTTTTGCATAGGTTGTTTGCAGGGTCGACTCGGCCTCTTTTGTCTCAGGCAGTTTTTGCATGATCTTGCCGAAATCTACGACACCTGTCTTTTCTTGTGCTGCAAATACTGGAGGAGCTGCCATAACAAGCCCCAGCACCGTGGCCATCATAATTCTGTGCGATACTTTCATAAATTTGTCTGGAAAATTCATCAAGGTGACGATTTTGGTTTATTGAGAAAAACAGATAAATATTTAATAATTCTGATGTTGCCAAGGGCATACGTCGAAAGGTAATAATTCCTTTGTAAAAAACTATACAAAGCTGAAAAAGCTCCTGGTTTCCACATGAAAGCAGACTATAACACTTTTTTCAGGAAAAACTGTCCAGGTTGTTGTTCAATCGCTGATTTCAGCTCAAGCTCAAAAAGGTGAACCAGAAGTGAGGGTATATCAAGCTCTGATGCAGCAGCGAGTTCATCAATATGCATGGGGGCTGTGTTCATGCAACACAGAATGCTTTCTTCGACCGAAGAAAGATTCTGGTGCAGCGTTCTCTCTTTAGGTATCAGGGCTTGTCCTGAGTACCTGCTGGTTGCTGTTCCTCCAAGTTCGCTGATAATGTCTTCGACGCTCATAATCGCCTTGGCGTGCCCCTGCTGGATAAGCTTGTTTGTTCCCCTTGACGTTCGGGCAAAAATACTGCCTGGTAGAGCAAAAACCTCCCTGTTCTGTTCAAGAGCGGCTGCTGCCGTTATAAGGGAGCCTCCTTTCAGATCAGATTCAATGACAATGGTGCCTGAAGAGATGCCCGCGATGATGCGATTTCTTTTCGGAAATTTTCCTGGAGAGAGTTCCGATCCAATCCACTCTTCAGAAATAATTGCTCCATTTTCAATAATTTTTGGCCAGAGCTTTCCTTTTGGATCGGTATAGATGGTGTCCACACCGCTCGCGAGCACGGCAACAGTAACTCCTCCGTTCTCAAGAGTCGCGGTGTGTGCGGCCATATCAATCCCGTAAGCCAAGCCGCTGAAAATGGTAATTCCGTGATCCACGAGCCCCTTGCAAAGTAATGCCGTAGCCTGTTTTCCATACTGAGAGGCATCCCTTGTTCCTACCACAGCCACACCTGTAGATTCCCTGTCAGGCAGTGTTCCCCGTACAAAAAGGCAGGGAGGAGGATCATATATCTCCTTCAAGAGTGGCGGGTAGTCCTGATCAAGTATCGTGATAATGGTTGCGTTATAGTGGTGAAGCTCAGCAATCTGCGCTTCAGCCGATCGAAGAGCCTTCTCTTTTGTAGGGGCATGATGAAAGAAATGGTGAATCTGCCGGGCAAGAGACTCACCAATTCCTGATATATTGACAAGCTCGCCGATACCAGCATGCAAAAGATCTCTCAAATCATGAAAATGAGTGGCAAGTGCCTTGATCCTTGCAGGGCCGATACCCGGGACAAGTATCAGGAGAAGAAGAAGCAATCTTTGCTCCATCATGTCAGGAGGTGCCATGACTAAATCGGTTAAAAGTCCCTGTTCATGAGAATGTTTGCAAACCCTTTCAGATATTCTCTTCCCTCGGCATGAGGCAGATTGTCCAAAGCAGCAAGTGCCTCCTCTGTATCTTTATTGATCAGCGCGGTAGTCTCCTCAAGAACACCACATCGCATAAAAAGAGTTTTTACCTCAGCGACTCTCTCTGCTCCAATGCCTTTATTGATAATGATGGAGTTAAGAAGATCATGGTCTGCACCTGAACTCAGTTCGAGAGAACGAAGAAGCAGATAGGTTTTTTTACCATTTATAATATCGCCACCTGCCATTTTGCCTGACTTCCCCTCTTTAGCCATAATGTCGAGATAGTCATCCTGTATCTGAAATGCTCTGCCTATTTTTTCGCCAAACAGTACCAGACTCTGAAGCTGTTCATCCGTCCCATCAGCAGCGACCCCACCAGCTTCAAGTGAGGCGGAAATGAGGCGACCTGTTTTTTTTGCAATCATGTCAAGATAGTCAGCAATGGTTGCATCGTTTTTGCCCTCAAGCTCCATGTCAAGCGCCTGTCCTTCGCAGATGGTGATATTGGCGTGATTAAGGATATGGACAAGTTCAGCATGACGGTTACTCTTTGCCTGAAGGGCAAGCTCATAAGCATAGGCAATCATCATGTCTCCACTCAGAATAGCAGCATTGATGTTCCATTGCTTGTGAACGGTTGCTCTGCCATGACGCAGTTCTGCCTGATCCATAATATCGTCATGAATCAGAGTGAAGTTATGGAGAATTTCGACGGCAAGTGCCACCTTGAATGCGTTGTCCGATGATCCGCATACGGCTTCTGCGGCAAGGAGTGTGAGAAATGGACGAATTCTTTTTCCCTTTCCTTCAAGAATATATCTGGCTGGAGCATAAAGGGTGGCAGGACTCTCTCTTTCAAAACATAGTCCAAGCGCATCATTGATTTTCTTGTGGTAAAGAGTGTATTTTATTTCAACAAGCTCCTGTGTAATAGGTGTAGTCATGGTGAGTTCGGTCAGTTTTTTTTGATAAGTCTTTTTTTTCTGAGTTCTTCGATGGTTGCTGCACCGGTCAGAAACATGACAACCCTCAGATCGTTTAACCAGGTCTCGATGGTGTTTTCAAGATTCTCTTCATGCAAGGCTTTGAGGATAGAGCTTGCAGATGCGGCAAGCTGCGCTCCAAGAGCTAAAGATTTAGCAATATCTATCCCCGACTTGATTCCTCCAGAAGCGATAAGCTCAACGTCACTGAATTCGGAATGTTCTTTTTGAAGTGCCCTGATATCAATCAGGCATTGAGCTGTAGGAATTCCCCAGTTCAGCAATTCATCAAGAGCAGATGGACTGAAACGTCTCTCTTTGCCGTATTGTTGCGTGTATCGAATCTCTTCAACTTTTTGCCAACTGATACCGCCAGCCCCGGCGACATCGATAGCTTTGACTCCACCCTCAATGAGTTGCTTGGCCACAGCAGCCGAAATGCCACAACCAACCTCCTTGACAATAACCGGTACCGTAATGTTGTTCGCAAGAGCTGAAAGTTTGTCAAGCACATGCCGGAAATCCGTGTTTCCTCAGGCTGAAAAAGTTCCTGGGCTGCATTCAGGTGTACAATCACTCCGTCAGCTTCCAGTAACTCAAGCATGATGTTGATATCACTCTCAGTCAACCCTTTTGCAATTTCAGGTGCTCCAATGTTAGCAAAAATCTGGATTGAAGGGGCAAATTTTCTTGTAATGGAAAAACTTTCTCGATGTGAAGAATTTTCAAGTGCTTGTCGCATACTACCAACGCCAAGCGGAATGTTGAAGCGTTCAGCGGTTGCGGCAAGATGTTGGTTAAGCGTGACAGCTTCGCGATATCCCCCTGTCATGGATGAGATCATCAGGGGTGCCCCAATGGTTTTTCCAAGAAACGTCGTCGAGAGGTCAATATCTGAGAGTGAGAGCTCGGGTAAGGCATTATGCACAAACTCGAATTGTTCAAGGCCCGTTGTTTTGCTGCTAAACGCAACATCCCCATGCAAACATATCTCTACGTGGCTATGCTTCCGTTCAATTGTTATATTGTCTGCCGTATTGCTCATACCGAAGGTAGAGTGGCTCCTTAAGAATTAGTAAAACTCAGTGCAAAATAGCACAACATAACAAAAATATTCCATAACATTTCACCTCCTTGGTCAAGCTGCGACTTTCATGCTGAAAACATTGTTTGATATAGCCGTTCGTCATCTGCTCGGACGTCGACGCCAGACGCTCACCACCATCATTGGTGTGGCGATAAGCACCATGGTACTGATCACCACAAACTCACTGATGAGAGGATTGCTTGAATCTTTTGTGGAGACTATTGTCAATGTTGCACCGCATATAACAATAAAGGGAGAGAAAACGCATCCGATGCCGCTTGATCTTCTTGCTCAAGAAGACTCATCAGTGGTCGCCAGCATTGATGATAATATTCAGAAGCTTGAATCGGAAGAGCTGCGGAACTATCGCCAGATACTTGCTCTGTTCAGCACGCCTGAGTATCAGAAACAGGTTACAGTAGCTTCGCCTTATGTCTATGCACAGGTTATGGCGGTGAAAGGGAGTCGTAATCAGCCGATTTTGCTCAAAGGGGTTCTGCTCGACAGGGAAGACGCTGTCAGTGGTATCCGAAAAAAACTTGTTCAGGGAGATATTGCCCTTTTTGAAAAAACAACCAATGCGCTTCTTGTCGGGAGAACTGTTGCAAAGGAGATGGATCTGAAGATGAATGATCAGGTTGTTGTCATTCCTGCTTCTGGAAAAAGTCGACAGTGCAAGGTGGCAGGTATTTTCTTTTCCGGTGTTAATGCTGTAGATAACAGTGTTATGGTTTCTCTTAAGTTTGCTCAAATTCTTGAGGGTTTGCCAGCCAACAAAGTATCGGGTATTGCGCTTAAAGTTGCCGACCCCTTTGCCAATGCCTCCCTGGCAAAAGAGTTGGAGCAGATCACAGGCTATCAGTGCATGACCTGGCAGACTGAAAATGCAAGTCTTCTCTCTCTTTTTACCCGAATAGGGTATATCGTTTTCTCTTTGGTTGCTTTTGTTGGTATTGTCTCCGGGTTTGGTGTTGCAAATATTCTGGTGACCACCGTCTTTGAAAAGAGCAGAGACATTGCCATCATGAAGTCGCTTGGGTTTTCCGCATCACAAATGGTGGGTCTGTTTATTTTTGAAGGTTTTATGGTTGGATTGGGTGGATCTCTTGCCGGTGGAGTGCTTGCCATAGGCACGATCAAGCTCCTTGCCAGTCTTCCTCTAGAGAGTTCGCAGGGGGCACTCACCAAGACCGGCTTCAGCATGTCATGGAATCCCCTCTATTTTCTGCTTATTATCGGTGTAACAGTACTCATCAGTACCCTGGCTGCTGTCTTGCCGTCAGCTCGAGCTGCGAAGCTTGAACCGGTTACGGTACTTCGTGACAGCAGTCTGTAGTCTGAAAGAGACTCAGAGGAGAGTCTGTTCCGGATGCTGCAGCAGGTAAAGCTTGTGGTAAAGGCCTCTTTTTGCCAGAAGTTCCTGGTGGTTTCCTGTCTCTCTGATGACCCCTTTGTGAAGCACAATAATTCGGTCTGCTTTCTGAACCGTTGAGAGTCTGTGAGCAATAATAATGGAGGTGCGTTCATTCATGAGACGGGCGATTGCCGAATCAATCAGTGATTCAGTTTCGGTATCAACCGAGCTGGTGGCCTCATCAAGCACCAGAATTTCAGGATTGTAAAGAAGTGCTCGTACAAAGGCAATTAACTGTTTTTGGCCAGACGAAAGGCCTGTGCCGTTTTCGAGAACCTGGTATTCATAACCGCCAGGAAGCTGCTGAATAAACCGGTCAGCTCCAACAACTCTTGCGGCCTCCTGCAGCACCTCATCAGAAACATCTGGATTGCCAAAAGCCAGATTTTCCCTGATAGTTCCGGAAAAGAGGAAGACATCCTGCATGACCACGCCAACAAGTCCTCGTACCGAAGCTTCTGTAATCTGCTGCAAAGAGATGCCGTCAATGGTTACTGATCCTTTTGTAAAGGGGTAAAGTTTTGCGATGATGTTGATCAGAGTTGTTTTTCCACTACCTGTAGCGCCGACAATAGCAATCTTCTCTCCATGCCTGATTGTCATTGAGATATCTTTCAGTATCCAGTTTTCGCTTTCATAAGCAAACCATACATTTTTAAACTCAATACAATCACGAAACGATGTGAGATTGTGCAGTCCCTGTTGCTCTTCTATTCCCTCTTTTTCATCAAGAAGCCGGATAATTCGATCAGAACTTGTAATAGCTGTCTGGATAACATTAAAGCGGTCAGAAAGATGTTGCAACGGGCGGAAAAAAAGCCAGATATACTGTACAAAAGAGACCACAACGCCGATCGAGAGATCCGCTTTGAGGAGTCGAAAGCCGCTGTACCAGAGTACAAGACCGGCGGCAGCAGAACTCAGCACCTCAATCAACGGATAGTAGATAGAGAAATAAAAGACCGTACGAATATTTGCATTCCGGTGATCGGCATTGATTGCTTCATATTTTCCAGCTTCGCGCTTTTCCCTGTTAAAAAGCTGGACGATAGTCATGCCGGTAAGATGCTCCTGAAAAAAGGTGTTCAGTCTTGCATTATGGGTGAGTACATCCTGAAACGCTACTCTTACCCTGTTCTTGAAAGTTATTGTTGCGTAGATCATGAGAGGGAGTATAGCGAGCACGATCAGTGTCAGTTGCCAGTCAATCCAGGCCATCAGTACCACAATAAAAAGAAGCTGTAAAAGGTCACCAAGAATAGTGATGATTCCGCTCGAAAGCATCTCGTTCAGTGACTCGACATCACTTGTTGTTCTGGTGATCAGTCGCCCGATCGGATTGCGGTCATAAAACCTTGCCGGAAGCTTTTGCAGATGAGTAAAAATATCCATTCTGATGTCGAGCACCGCTTTCTGGCCGATAATCTGTGTCAGCCATGTGGTGATATATTGCTTGATACCATCAAGCACAATGGCACCGGCAAGAACAATACTGACGATGGTCAGCCCTTTGAAATCGCCTTGAGCTATATAATTATCGATGGCAATTTTAGTCAGATAGGGCCTGAGCGGGCCAAGAAATGATCCGGCAACAGTGATGAAAACAGCAATTGCAACAAGCCGGTAATAGGGCTTGATGTACTTGAAAAGACGGGAGATGATGTATCGGTCCACCGAACTCTTTTTCTTTTGTTGCAGGGTATCATCCTGCTGTGTCGTGAAGCTTTGTGTTGTTGATTTGTTACTCATGCTTTTTGTTGCCTGAGCATCTTGTTGCAATGTCGAGCTTCAGCTCAAAGGCCAGCTTTTCAGCCCGCTCTTTTGATGGAGCTTCAGCATAGATTCTGACAATTGGTTCAGTATTTGATGGCCGCAAGTGAACCCAACTGTCAGCAAAGTCAAGTTTCAATCCATCAAGCCTGTTTGCCTGAGCATCATGGTAGTGGAGGGCAATATCGGTAAAGATCTTTCCAAGTAAATCACGCTCTCCCTGCCCAAGTACAATTTTCTGTTTTGACATGAAATAATCTGGAAACGTCTTGCGGAACTGCGACAGAGAGCCTCCCGGATTGGATGTTCGCCACAGGGTAAATGCCTGGATAAGCAGAGCTATTCCAACCAGAGCATCACGTCCATAGTGTAACTCAGGAAGAATGACTCCACCGTTGCCTTCCCCCCCAATGACCGCATGTTTTTCTTTCATCACCTCACTGACGTTGGCTTCTCCAACTTTTGCACTGTAACAAGCCACTCCGTATCGGTTGGCAATATCACGAAGTGCCCGGCTGCTTGACAGATTGTTGGCCACTGCTCCAGGTTTGTGCTTCAGGTAAAAGTCCGCACAGGCAACGAGGGTATACTCTTCTCCAAAAAGCGAGCCATCTTCACAGAGAAGAGCGAGCCGGTCAACATCCGGATCAACAACCAGCGCAAAGTCACATCCACTCTCTTGAAGTGCTGCGATGGTGCCTGACAAATTTTCTTCAACAGGTTCAGGGTTTCGTGGAAAAAGGCCGGTGCCACCGCAGGCAACTTGAACAATGCTTTTGATGCCAAGTCGTTTACAAAGTTTGGGCACAATCGAGAAACCAGCCCCCTCGACACAGTCAACCAGCACCTTGAATTTTTCTCTGGCGATTGAGGATGGATTGATACAGGGTAACTGGAGGACTTGGTCAATATGGTAATCGTCGTATCCGTTTTTGGAACTGATTGTACCGATGGCATCCCAGGGCGCAATGATAAAGTGCTCTTTTTCTGCAATATCAAGAAGGTGGGCCACCTCTTCGGCATTTAAAAACTCGCCAAGGTGGTTAAGCATTTTCAAGGCATTCCATGGAACAGGGTTGTGTGAAGCTGTAATAATCAGTCCAGCATCAGCCTGTTCAGCGGCAACAGCAATTTCTACGGTTGGTGTGGTGGTGATACCGAGATCAATGACATGACAACCGCACAGGAGCAGGGTACTACTGACCAGATCACTGATAGCTTTGCCGGTTGGCCGGGTATCCCTGCCGAGAACAATGCGAGCTGTTTTTTCAGGATGTTGTCGAATTGTCCATGAGGCAAACGCCGTTGCAAACGCGGTCAAATTCTTTGGAGTCAGGCTTTCGCCAACGATCCCCCTTATCCCGGAGACGCTGATCATCAGGCTCATAAGCGCGTGATTATTTTGTTTAAAATTTTGCCCAATATAAGAAAAAATGGGCTTGGATACAGCCAGGCACTTTTTCCGCTTTCGGTGATGAATGCCGATGTAAAAAAAAGGTGGCGACACCAAGCGTTTGAGGAGAAGATAACGGGCTTCTTCTTTTTTCGTATTTGCCTTTTGATTTGTTTCTTTTATATTATATGCCTTTTGTTATTCAATAATTCTTTTATCCAAGAGCAAGCGTATATGCCTTTACATAAATCGGCCGAAAAAAGACTGCGGCAGTCAGACAGAAGAAATGCCAGAAACAGAGCACGGAAAAAAGAGCTGAAAGTTCTTGTTAAGACCATGCAGAAACTGATTGATACCAGTGCAGACAAGGCTGTCGTCGAAGTAGCCTATCGTTCGGCTGTTCAGAAACTTGATCGCCTTGGGGTAAAAAATTACATACATGCCAATAAAGCATCCCGCAAAAAATCACAGTTGACCAGACTTTTAAACGGTTATGTAAAGGCTGATTAAGTGGTTGTCATTTACTGGCACAGCCAGAAATGATTTTTGTTGTCTGACATCCGGGTTGAAAATTTTTTCAACCCGGGTTTCCATACCATTGATTCATGTTTGCATATTTTCGCGGCAGGCTGGTTACTGTACTTCCTGATGAAGCTGTTGTTGAGGTTTCTGGCATTGCTTACCAGTTTCTTATTTCCGCAACAACAAACCGACATCTACCTGAACCTGGTAGCGATATTCTTCTTTTTTCACATCTTTATGTCAGGGAAGATGCTCTGCAGCTTTACGGCTTTTCTGCTGAAGATGAGCGGCAGCTTTTTCGTCTCTTGTTGCTCACCTCTGGTGTTGGTCCAAAGCTCGCCCTTGCGGTGCTCTCAGGATTGCAGGTACAGGAGATTCATGATGCTATTTTGGCAAATGACCCCGAACGTCTTTATGGAGTTTCCGGTGTTGGCAAGAAAACTGCTGCAAGAATTATTCTTGAGTTACGGGATAAAATTTTGAAACTTACTCCAGTTGGCAGTATGGCTGCACCAGCCTCTGTTCAGAAAAGCCGTTTACGGGATGATGCTATTAATGCTCTTGTCACGCTTGGGTTTGCCCGAACCACTGTACAAAAAGCAGTGGCCACTATTCTTGAACAAGATACGGGGTTAACAGTTGAAGAGGTTGTTAAATCAGCCCTTGTTTCCATCCATAAGAGTTAGTCGCACACAGTGACCTATCAGGAAGCGCTTGATTTTCTTTATCCACTCCACCGGTTCGGAATACAACCTGGTCTTGAACGGATACTTGTCCTGCTCGATTTTCTTGGTTTTCCACAGAAACGGCTTGGTATGGTTGTTCATGTTGCTGGTACTAATGGAAAAGGAACTGTGGCTGCATCTCTTGCTTCAATTTTTCAGGCAAGTGGGCGAAAAACGGCGCTGTATACTTCGCCACATCTGGTTGATTTTACCGAACGAATTCGAATTAATGGTACAAGGATTCCTTGTGAAAAGGTTGCGCACTACTGCGCACTGCTAAAAAGCATCGCAATAAACAGTGGTGCGACCTTTTTTGAGGTGACGACAGCTCTGGCATTTGCCTGGTTTGCAGAGGAACAAGTTGATGTTTCTATTATTGAAACAGGCCTTGGCGGTCGGCTGGATGCTACGAATGTTGTTGATTCTGTTTACGCAGTGATTCCCAGTATAGGTTTTGACCATACCGAGTGGCTTGGTGGCACTCTTGCTCAAATTGCTTCGGAAAAGTCTGCTATTATCAAAAAGGGTTGTAAAGTGGTTACGGCTGTCTCTTTCCCGGAATCCTTGCTACAAATACAGAAGAGAGCCGCATTGTGCGATGCTCCTCTTCTTCTTGCTGGAAAAGATGCCCTGTGCAGCATATCAGTCCAGGAGCCAGGAATGCTTGAGCTAGACATCACAACAACTTCAGTCCACTATTCTGCATTGAAAGTGCCACTGACAGGTGCATTTCATGCCAGCAACATTACGCTTGCTGTTATGGTGGCTGAAGATGCCGGAATATCTCCAGAGCAGATCAGTATGGGGCTGGAAAGGTTAACAGGAACTGGCTACAGAGCAAGGCTTGAATTGATGAGCCGTTCTCCGACAATATTTCTTGATGTTTCGCATAATCCTGATGGTATGCGCGAGACGGTCAATACCCTTTGTTCATTCCGCCATCTCTATAATCGGGCTTATGTCATGTTTGGTTTAGCTTCGGACAAAGATGCTCAAGCAATTGTTCGTGAGCTTCTTCGTCTCAAAGCCTCTTTGTTGACAGTTCCTCTTCCGTCCCACCGCTCTCTTCTCTCTGAATCTCTTTGCTCTTTGTGCAATGAGGCGGGTGGAAACGCAACAGCTTTCAATACGATAGACGATGGGGTCGCCTCTTTGCGTGTGATGGCGGGCGTTGATGACCTGATTCTTATCACAGGATCTTTTTATCTGGCAGGTTATATCATCAACAGTGGTATATGATCTACTCTTTTTTCTGGATTTTTTTTATATTTTGTCAAGCTACAGAAATTCTTCCTGTAAAAGAGAAGATAGCACGCCATCTTATTCCTTTTCGTGATTATCCCTTTTTCAATTATAGATATTCTTCCCCTGTTATTTTCTTTTTCTGCTGTCATCTCCTATGAACAGGCGTTAAAGGTAATTCACGTTTATGATTTGTGTTATGAAACACGATAGTAATGCGCTGCATTGCGCAGGGGAGACAAGTGATACCCTTTATTTCTGTGGCTTTTTTACAAACAAGCGTTGAATACCAATTAATACAATGTCGAACAATTCGAGTTTTAAAGGTCTGGACATTAATATGCTCCAGAAGAAAAAAGTTTCTGAGCTTCACGCTTTAGCCAAAGAGTTGGGGGTTATGGCGGCTGGTTTACGGAAAGAAGAGCTGATTTTCAAGATTATCGAAGCCCAGTCACAGAAGAATACCGACTCTGAAAGTGGAAATGTCATGGTCAACACGGGTGTGCTGCAGGTTATCCCGGAAGGCTACGGTTTTTTACGATCCGCCAATTACAATTACCTCTCATCGCCCGATGATATCTATGTCTCCCCTTCGCAGATCAAGCGTTTTAATATGCGAACCGGCGATACTGTCTCTGGACAGGTAAGGGCACCCAAGGAGGGTGAGCGTTTTTTTGCTCTGCTCAAGATCAATACTATTGACGGCAATGATCCGGAGATTACCAGAGAGCGTCCATATTTTGAAAATCTTACACCTCTTTTTCCGCGTGAACGTCTCAAACTTGAAACCAAGCAGACCGAATATTGCGGCAGGATTATGGATATTTTTACCCCGATTGGCAAAGGGCAGCGAGGCCTGATTGTGGCACAGCCAAAGACTGGTAAAACCATGTTGCTGCAGATGATTGCCAATGCGATCATCAAAAATCATCCCGAGGTTTATCTTATAGTTTTGCTGATTGATGAGCGACCTGAAGAGGTGACTGACATGGCAAGAAGTGTTCCTGCCGAGGTGGTCAGTTCAACTTTTGATGAGGATCCTGAGCGACACGTCTTGGTCGCAGATATGGTGCTTGAAAAGGCCAAGCGGCTTGTAGAGGTTGGCAGGGATGTTGTTGTTCTGCTTGACTCCATTACCCGTCTTGCAAGAGCTCATAACACCATTATTCCCCATTCTGGAAAAATTCTTTCGGGCGGTATTGATGCTAATGCGCTCACCAAACCGAAACGTTTTTTTGGTGCCGCACGCAATATTGAAGAGGGGGGCAGTCTTACGATTATAGCAACGGCGCTTGTTGATACCGGCTCACGAATGGATGATGTTATCTTTGAAGAGTTCAAGGGCACTGGCAACATGGAGCTGCTGCTTGACCGCAGGCTTTCAGAACGCAGGATCTTTCCATCTATTGACATTCTTCGTTCGGGAACCAGGAAAGAGGAGCTGCTTTTTTCACAGGAAGAACTTTCCCGAACATGGCTTCTGAGAAAGTATCTTGCAGATAAAAATCCAATCGAATGCATGGAGTTCATGCGTGAGAAAATGGCCGATACAAAGGATAACAAGGAGTTTTTTAAATATATGAATGCCTGATTGCCGAGAGAAAGTTTGTATGTTCAAAAAAACTTCCTATATTATCTGCCTTTAAAACAAGAGGAAAGACACTTACTATATGCCCTGCGGAAAAAA
>CAIOLC010000294.1 GCA_903859055.1 uncultured Chlorobiaceae bacterium
AACCGCTTTTTTGTGGTAACGGAAATCTATATGCCATAAAATTGATAGCTGGGCTTAATTGATATATTTCTATTTAACATTTTTAAATCGGGAATTGCTGTATTTAAAGTAAAAGGGGGCCTATCATACGATCGCCCAATGCAGTACTTAGAGTTCTTAAGTTCTTCATCGATGTACGATGTGGTCAATATTACTTGATGCGTGGTCGCCACTGTCTCTGAATAATGAATAAGAAGGTGATGAAACTTACGAAATCGCTCAGGAACCATGCCCTTGTCTTCAATATTATCAAGGATGAAAAAACTTGGAAGACGACAGTGTTCGTCTTTGACTGCGAATTGGAGAAGTGCTAGGTAAAAGGAATTCTTGAGAAAAGCTTGTGTACTGGCAGAAAGTCTGCCGTGACGTACAGATAGAAAGTCCTTTTCAAACGAAAATATTAGCCCAGTTGCATCACTTAGCGTGTCATTATTACTGTCAACAATGTCTTCATGAAGAATGTTGATAGTCATATCACTAATAGTTTCTTGACAGTATTTGCGGCGCTCTTCTTGTGCGCCTCGGCGACGCTTGAGTTCCTTGTCGATAGCATCCAATATTGATTTGTTATGCTGCACGTCTGTTTCTAATAGGGCAACTTCATCCTTTATCGATTCAAGCAGAGTTAAGTCTTCAATTAAGCGAGTGAGGTAGCCATATTCCTTTAACAATTTAATCACCCTAGCGTCCACATGTGTTGTAGGATTAACTAAGGTTCGATGTTCGCTGAGCACATCATCACGGCGAATGATTTCCAACTTTAGCTGATTCTGGTGATGCTTTAATAAAGCCTGCTTCTTATCAAAAATTTGTTTGCTTTCTTTAATTTGGTACTTGATTTCTTGTTCATACCGGAGACGCCCACCAGTAATCGCATCTCCTGTAAAGTTTTCTTTGCACAAAGGGCAATGACCAGCTTCAGTTTCGGGGAGTATTGCAAGACAAATTGGGCAATACAACAGCTTCACTTCACCTATAAGTTCCTGAGATTTATTGGCCGACATTAGGCCTTCAAGATCAGATTCAAGTGATTCAATGAACACTTCGGAATCGGCCAAATTCATGGCAAGACTCTGGATAGATTTGTTTTCATCAGCGATTGCATAATTGTGTTGATTGATTAGCCTATCCAGTTCTTTTATCCTCTCATTTTCATCGTCTCTGCCTATGTTGTCTGTGTTTGATTTTACAGAAAGATCCTCTATAGTAAGCTCAATTATCTTTTGTTTTTCCTGGGCATTTCCAATCAATTCTGCGTATTGAGCAAGGTTGAAATCCGGGTCTGTTTTGATTGCTGTTTCCACTAAACTGTCTAGCCTAGACTGTTTCTGAGCAAGGCTTTTGGCTGCTTTGATATATTGTTGCCGTAAATCATGCCCTCGTAAATCGTCAATTCCGAGCAGCATCTCACCAACACTACGCCGAATGTCCTGTCTATCAGCAAATGTTTGTTTTTCTCTTCGAAAAATGGAAGTGCAATCTGTATTCTGATCAGCGTAAATTAGCCGAAGAACCTGATGCATCGTCACGTTGATTTGTGCATCATCGGACTTGGTCTGTGGAAGGCCAAGTTGATTAAACATGAACTGCGAGAACGATTCTTTACTTTCGCTCCTCATTCTGCCATAGACACTCCATCCAAACTGAGAGGTAAATGTATCGGAAAGCTTTCCTTCGCAGACAGCAATCGATGGCGCATCTAAACTGATCTCTCTACGCAGACTGAGTGTTAAGCCTGAAACAATAAATTCACCATACACATAATCACAAGAGATCGCTTCAGTCGTCCATTCAACATTCTCTCCACCGAGAACATAAAAGATCATGTCTGTTATCGTTGACTTACCGCTGCTGTTCTTTCCACGAATTATGTTC
The DNA here is from genome assembly GCA_903859055.1 of uncultured Chlorobiaceae bacterium. Lineage (GTDB taxonomy): Bacteria > Bacteroidota > Chlorobiia > Chlorobiales > Chlorobiaceae > Chlorobium. The sequence goes on from CAIOLC010000294.1 coordinate 1,915, forward strand.
ACGCCAGCATGAAATTTTTCATCATAGACTATACGGCCATATCCGACAATTATTAGTCGAGCCAGCAACAACGAGGTGTTATGCATCATATCTAAACTCCATCAATCTAGCAGCCTGTCGGACTTAAAATACTTCAAAAAATCTTGGAAATATCCTTATAAAGTATTATATTAAAGTCATATAGATATAATTTTTTATATCAGAATTTTCAGTGATTTTGCCTTATGA
>CAIOLC010000295.1 GCA_903859055.1 uncultured Chlorobiaceae bacterium
AGCTTTTTTCTCGGGCAGCAAAAGGTGACGGATGATTTTATGGAAGAGCGTGACGCAGGGGAGCAGCCAGAGCGGGAGGTATTGTAATGCTGCGCTATCTTCTTGATACCAATATTGTTATCTATACCTTGAAGCGTCGTCCAATCGAGGTATGGGAGGTTTTTAACAAAAACGCAGATCGAATGGCCATCTCCTCCATAACCTTGTCTGAATTGTATTATGGCGCGGAAAAGAGCAGCAACGTGAGTACAAACCTTTCAGTAATTGAAGATTTCAGCAGCAGGCTTGAGGTTTTGCCTTATGGATCAAAAGCTTCGCAGCATTACGGTGCCATCCGGGCAACTCTTGTAAAAGCGGGTCAGCCAATCGGTGTCAATGATATTCATATCGCTGCTCATGCCCGCAGTGAAGGGCTGATTCTGGTCACCAACAATGTCAAGGAATTTATCAGGGTTCCTGCTTTACAGATTGAGAATTGGGTGAGTTCAGCATAGACTTCACTGAAAATGGGGACGGGGGGATGGCCCCATGGTATTGATGATGAACTGAGCATCTGAGCGTTTGGGGTTAATTGGTCAGTGACCGCCTGATTTTTTTTGGATCACCACGCAAATCCAGAACTCTCCAGACGACAGCAACCGAACCATCCTCCATAAGTTTGTAGTAAATGGCATAAGGAAATCTTTTGGATAACATCCGGTAATAGCCAAAAATTTTAGGATGAACCCCGCCATATAGCGTCAAGGAATCAATATCAGAGAAGAGAGAGTCAAAGAAGTACTCTCCCAATCCTTCGCCCTGTTTTTCATAGAAGAACCTCCCATCAGTCAAATCATCCAGTGCAGAAGGGAGTAGTCTGATTTTCATTCGAATCGTTTTCGGAGTTCGGTTTTCGCCACTTGCCAGTCTACAATCTGTTCTTGTCCTGTCGCCAGTCTATGTTCTGTTTCCTGTAGTGCTTGGTTGTGCCAGTCGGGAGATTTCAACGATTCCATTTCGTGCGTCAGATCTTCCCATATAGCTTCCATGACCCTCAATTTTTCCTCTCTGGAAAGATGCGTAATTTCTATGGTGTTTTGCATAACATAGAGTTTAAATTATTTTTATCGAAACGTACCCTCATTGCGCTGTTTTTTCTGCTAAAGCAACAAACTTCAAGGTGTACCTGAGTTTTAAAGATGGTGAATCCCTTGAATAAAACCTGACAAGTTTCATTTCAGTGCTGCGCGAACCTGTGCAAGTGCATCAGCCAGAGGAATAACCTGGGTTGTGCCATTTTCAATCTCGGTCATCCTTCGTTCGGTTTCGAGTGCCCATGCGTCCTCAATTTCGGAATCTTCGTCAAGACTGGCGAGCAAAAGCTGGGCAAAAGCTGCGCGTTCAGCCGTTGAAAGTTTCAGCGCTTCAGCTTCAAGCAATTCAAGTTGATTTTCCATAGTGCTCATGCCTCTCTGTAATGATCATAGAACTCTCATCTCTCCGAATATATAAGAGTTTGGTGCAAAATTGACAATAGGTTTGATTTGAAATACCATGATGTGTGAAAAGCATGAACTGACGGTTAACCAGATGGTCCCCATTGTCGAAACCTCTTCTGATAAGGCAACCTTCCTTAACTGTTTATCGCCAGTGAGCAACGGGCAGCCTTCCTGTTTCGCTAACGCCAGTGCAAAATAATCGTTATGACTTGGGCCATTGCCGTATTTATTGGAAAGGCTTAAGGCGTACGCAACATATTCTCCCGTAATTTCAAGCAGGCATAAACCAATGAATTCAAGTCCCGGGGTTCCGGGTTCTATCTCTTCTCTGTAGAGTATATCCGGTATTGCGATACGTATTGGTAGTTGAAACAGTCTCTCCAAAAGATTACCGGATTCCATGTCGATCAGAATGTTCGCGTCAATGATGAGGAGCATCATCCACTATTTCGAGTTGGCGTTGTTTGTAAAACGACATCATCGGGATGCCAAGCAATTCGGCGGCTTTGGTTTCCGGGATACAGTGTTCACCGAGCGCACGGTAGACCAGTTGTTCAAAGAGTTTCGGGTTTTCCTGTGCTACAGGCTCTTCGGGTTCAAGTTTTCGCCACCCTTTTGCTGAAAATCGTATTGTCATTGAACGGTAGAGTGCTTCAGTTATGACATTGCATTGTTTTGCGCGCATAAGCCACCCTGCCATAGAGAGCCCGAATTCGTGCTTGAGGGTGTAGAGCTCTTTCCATTCCAAAGCATCACGGCGGTGACCAAGTATGCGGTGTACGGCAACTGCCGGAGCGAGGAAGGCTCCGGCAAAACGGTTGCAGGCTTTTTCCTCATCAAGGTTATAGGCAAGCCGGCCTGAGAGCATGAGGTGCGCAAGTTCATGTGCCAGAGTGAAACGTTGCCGATCTCCCGGCCAGCGTCCTGAAACAACAATAATGGGATAGGTTCGGCCATCATTCGTTCGTGCAGTAGCTTTTAAACCGGAGAATCCAGGATGATTATTGTTGACAACGATGACCAGGAGCCCGCAAGCTTCAAATGTGTCGCATACGTCCGGTATCGGATCCATTCCGAGCATCCACGCATTCCGTACCTGATCGGCAATTGCTTCGATCTGATCAAGGTCTTCGATCTGTTCAGGAAGGTCGATCGGAAGCTCGAATGCAGGGATGGGGGAGTCTGGAAATGAGCCGAGAAGTTCTACCCGCTTTTCAATCAGGTCAATGACTTTGATGGTCAACTCTTCTTGTGCCGTTTTGCCAAAGGTTGATAACTTGCGGAATTCAGGATTGACCAATTCAACGGTATGCGAACGGAAAAAATATTCGGTGCGTACTCCGCAGGCCTGAGCAAGTTTCAGCAATATCGACGATGACGGGGTAATGATGCCCTTCTCATATTTTTGTACAGCGGTGTGGGTGACCCCAATTTGAGTTCCCAATGCAGTCAATGTAAGCCCCGCAGCCTGACGAGCCTGTCGTAATACCTTGCTTTATCGGAGACCCGGTTTAAAATTGGTCTTAATTCTAACATATTTTAAACTCAATCTATACAGAGAGGATCGTTTTTCCAAATGAAAATGGCAATGATGAGGCTGATCTGAAGCTGCGTTTATTCATCCTTACCGGTAGGGGAATGGCCGGAAAGCACGAATCATTGCAACCATCATGGCCATGCAGGTGGGGTATAAAGGATTTAACTGGAATGTGATGGAAGAGCAATTTGACAAGTACGTCACTATTCTTTTGAATGTTAAGGTTTTGGCGTTTTAATTATGGATATTTATTGAGGAAACTTTTAAAAAAACCGTGGATTTTTTTGCGAATGAACCTTGATTTTCTTGATGCTCATGAACGCCATTGAAAGGACGCTGAACTCTTGAAGGATAGCAATCGACGTGCCAATG
>CAIOLC010000296.1 GCA_903859055.1 uncultured Chlorobiaceae bacterium
GAGCATGTCTGCAAGGGTGGTACCGGACAGTTTGAAGTGCTTTATGCTCAGTAAGTAACCGATTGATTATCCAGCAAAAAACCGGACGAGTGCCGGTTTTTTGTTTTTGCCTGTTGAGGGTTTATCCCAATAACTGGAGAATATCCTCGATCTCCTCCCGTATCTCCCGCAGCAAAAAGGTGCGCCGTTCATCCACGGCACCGTGACGATTCTTCTCATTGCCAATCTGCTTCTGCAATTTGAGAATTTCCGTGGTCTTGTGATCATCATCACTATTGCGCGGCTTGCCCTTCACCATCTCACTCGCCTTGCCCAGCTTGTAACCTTTCTCATACACAAGATCCTTGATATTGAGCACCATGGCAATATCGCGGTTGGTGTACCGCCTGTTCCCCCGGGTGTCCCTTGCCGGCTTCAGTTCAGTAAAGAAACCCTCCCAGTAACGGAGCAGGTAAGCAGGAACTCCTGCGATTTTAGTCACCTCACTGATGGAGTAATAGCTCTTCGTTGAATCAAATGCCATAGGTAAGTAACCAGATATGAAATTTTGTTTTCCCTCTTCTTGGCTTACATTACTACCGTCACTTTAAAACCATTAGACGGATGAAAAATCTTCTCAGCCTCAAACCTTATCTGTTAAGGTATAAAAAAAATCTTTGGTCTGGATTTCTCTTCATCATCCTGACCAATCTCTTTGCTGTCATTGCGCCAAAATATATTGGACTGGCGATTGACACCATGAACAGAAAGTTTGAACTTCGCGAAGTGCTCCGCGACACCGGACTCTACTTTCTTTTGAGCGCACTGAGCGGCTACTTTCTCTTTCTTGTCAGGCAAAATATCATTGTTGCCTCAAGGCACATAGAGTTTGATCTGAAAAACGACTATTACCAGCACCTCCAGACCCTGCCAAGAAGATTTTACAACACCACCAGCACCGGAGAGCTCATCTCAAGAGGCACCAACGACCTGAACGCTATCAGAGAGTTCCTCGGCCCCGGCATCATGTACTCTCTCAACACCTTTTTCCGGCTTATTTTCGCCCTGGTGGCGATGGTGGCCATCTCCCCGAAGCTCACCCTCTTTGCCCTGCTTCCCGCCCCCATTCTGAGCTACTCCGTCTATAAAATAGCCAGCTCCATGCAAAAACGGTCAAAAAGCATTCAGGAGAGCTATGCCGCCATCACCAATCTGGTACAGGAGAACCTCTCCGGCATCAGGGTCGTCAAAAGTTACACGCGAGAATCTTTTGAGATTCAGCGCTTTGCCACGCTCAACAAGGAGTACTATCGCAAAAACCTCTCTCTCGGAAAACTGCAGGCGCTCTTTTTTGCCTTTCTCACCTCTATGACTGCATTCTCTCTGCTCCCCGTTGTCTGGGTCGGAGGCATCAATGTTATCGAAGGCACCATGACGGTTGGCGGTATCGCCGAATTTATTGTCTATGTCTCGATGCTGAGCTGGCCGATCATCTCCATCGGCTGGGTTACCAGTATTATCCAGAAGGCGGCATCTGCCCAGGTACGATTGAACGAAATATTCAGCATCAAGCCGGATATCAGCGAAAAGGAGAGAGAGAACACCGAAAATAAAAGCTTTACAGGCAAACTCTCTTTCCAGAATGTTCGTTTCCACTACCCCGGTCAGGAGAATCACCCTGTTCTTGATAACATCACCCTCGACATTGCCGCAGGCTCCAGGGTGGCCATTGTCGGTGCTACCGGCTCAGGAAAAACAACGCTGGTCAACCTGATACCACGACTCTATGAACCTGTTGAGGGTGCAATACTGCTTGATGGTCGCGATATCCGAACTCTTCCTGTAACAGTGCTGAGAGAGCTTGTGGGCTTTGTTCCCCAGGTCAACTTTCTCTTTTCTGACACCATTTCCCATAACATCAACTGGGGCAGTCGCAACGAGGATGCCGAGGCTGTGGTTGAGGCGAGCAGAATAGCAATGCTCCAGGAGGATGTCGAAGATTTTCCCGCTGGTTTTGAGACCATGCTTGGAGAGAAAGGGATCAACCTCTCTGGAGGGCAGAAGCAGAGAGCCTGCATTGCCAGGGCCATTGCATGGAAACCTCGGCTACTCATCCTCGACGATGCCCTTTCGGCGGTTGATACCGACACCGAAGCACGCATTTTTGAGGCGCTTTTGCAGAAGCTCCCCGACACCACCATCCTGCTGATCAGCCACCGAATCTCGACCGTCAAGCACTGCGACCGCATTGTGGTGCTGAAAGAGGGAGCCATTGTTGAGAGCGGTACCCATGAGGAGCTGCTGGAGCAGAAGCACCTTTATGCTGAACTCTATACCCAGCAGTTGCTGGAGGAGGAGATTCTCTCTCTTTCGTGATTTGCTGCTCAAAAAGCTCTTATTGCACGAACACGACTATAGTAATATTTGCTGTAGTACATCTGCTGGCCATTGGCAAAGTACTGAAACCAGCCATTCTCTTCATCAAAGGCCGAGGAACTCCAGTAGTAGTGGTTGCTCTCCGAAAAACTGCCCACAATCGCTTTGTTGAGATAGAGCAGATTCAGTTGCTCCTTGTTGGGCAGGAACCAGTCATGAAAACCCTCAAATTCCAGCTCTTTACACTGCTCAATGGCACTCTGCCACTCCATTTCGGTTGAGTAATCGATCGGGGCTGCAATCAGGCCGTGCTCTCCGGTGCCATCAACATAAAAAACAACTCCACCACCATATTTCTCGCCGACCGTGACGGCGTAAGAGAGCGCAGAGATCATCACCAGAGTCAGGGCTGCCAGCAGCGACACCTTCCATAAGCGGGTGAAGCATTTTTTTCTATGAACGTTCATGAAGATTCTCTCTTGAGGTTATCGGAGTTGTGGTGCTCGACATTCACCCGCACGGAGAGTACGGGCAAAAACCTGTCGGCAAAAATACAAAAAAAGTTGAAAGCTTATCAAGCAAATCTCGGACTCCTCCACATTTCAGCCACCAATGCAGAGCCCTTCGTTGCGTTCAGGCTTCTGAAGGGAGGCACAAGCTACTCCGTGACCACTGTCACCCTCTTTGCGTTGGCGATGGCCCTCTCCTTCACAACAGTGACATCACTGCCCAACTGATCGTAAGCAGCGCAACGCCCATTCGTCGGTAAGGGCGGGTCACAGGTTTTCCGAAGATGCGAATGTCGGTGCCAGCCTCCCTGAGAGCCTCATCCACCCCGATGTATTGAGGATTTGTGCCCGCTTTATCGGCAAGAATAACACTCTGCGAATAGCTCCAGGCCTTCTCGATATCCGCCTCGCTTTTCACTGTTGACTGCCCCTTGCCGGAGGAGCTCATGAGCGGCTTGACCACGCAGGGAGTGCCCACCTCCGCCACCGCCCTCCGCAGCTCTTCAAGCGAAGCGGCATAACGATAGTTTGCCGTGCGCAAACCAAGCTCTTGTGAAGCGAGATCGCGAATGGCTTTGCGATTCATGGTGAAGTTGGCCGCCCGCGCCGAAGGCACCACCTGTATCCCCTGCTCTTCGTAATCGTAAAAACGTTCGGTGCGAATGGCCTCAATTTCAGGTACAATCAGATCGGGCTGATGTTTGGCCACAATGGCATCAAGCGCCTTGCCATTGAGCATGTCAATCACTTCACGCTCATCAGCCACCTGCTGCGCCGGGGCATCGTTGTAGCTGTCAACTGCTATGACGTAGTGGCCAAGTCGTTTGACGGCAATGACGAACTCCTTGCCAAGTTCTCCGCTGCCGAGCAGCATGATTTTTTTTGGTCTCACGGGTAACGATTGTCTTTAAAAATGAGATAAGGTAAAATTCAGAAAATGTGTTCTATTTCGGGAAAACTTCTATAATGGGAACATCCTCAATCCTGCAATATCTTGGCTTACAACCGATCCTTTTCATCCGGCTCAATCGACTTTACCCTGGAGAGTGCATCCAAAAACTTTTCATGACTGCCCCGTGCAGCTCTTTGATGCAGGTACTCTTCAGCCATCAGCGCGGAGATCTTTTCAGCCAGTGCAGAGCTGATCAATTGATTGACCGAAATATGCTCCAGAACCGCAAGCTCTTTTGCCTTTTTATGTAATGATTCCGGTAATCTGACACTTAATGTGCTCATAACCCCTCCTCTATCAGGTGTAAAAATTCTTGTGGTGTAGCAAGTTTGATCCCGAATATTTCACATCCCTTAAAGTCACGCTTGTTGAAGGTGACAACCCAGTTACTCTCCGATTCTACGGCAAGCTCCAGCACCATATCATCTTTTGGATCTCTGAGTAACGGTCGCCATAAGTAAAATATATGCCGTTTATCTCCTATAAAACAGAGGTAATCAAGAATATCATCAATATCAGATGAATCCAGCCCCAACACCTTAAGCTCTCTTTTGGCGACGGCTTCATACTCCAAAACCTGCGGAACCGAAAGGGCAATGTCAAATATTTCTGTTCCTACCATTGAGAGCAAGCGAAACGAAGCACCCTTTTTTGATCGGAGTGCACTGATAAAAACATTGGTATCAATGACTATTTTATACATAGTGGTATTATAGGCAATACCGTTTTATTCTGAAAATTTTATCTACCGTGCTGCTTTAAAGATTGATGGGTACTGCCCTTCGGAGAGGACGACAATCTGGAGCATACCAAGTGACTGGCGATGATCTATCCGAGCCTTGAACTTGCCCGCTGGTCTTTTTTCAGGCGCATGACAAAGGGCAGGAGGTGACCGTTGAGGTGCTGAAACAGGATCTGATTGAGAACGAAAATATTCTGCCGGAAAAAATTGCAGTGGCCACCGGTGGGCAGCGCGAGCTTGACACCATCAACCTCTTCGATCCACTCTGCCCGGTTGAGTGCATCATCACCATCGAAGCGCTCAAGGAGGGGTGGGATTGCTCCTTCGCCTACGTGCTCTGCTCCGTGGCAAACATCGGCAGTGCAACCGATATTGAGCAACTGCTGGGCCGAATCCTGCGGATGCCCTACGCAAAAAGCCGCCCCAACGAGGCGCTGAACCGCGCCTATACGCATATCTCCAGCCCCCGATTTGGCGAAGGTGCCCGCGCCCTGACCGATACGCTGGTACAGAAGATGGGCTTTGAACCGGACGAAGCTGCCGCACTGGTGATATCGCGACAACTGCCATTTCCTGGTCTGTAGACCACAACCAACAGCTATAGCTGCGAACCGGTGTTGCTGATGACGATGGAGAGTTCGCCCAACTTGACCGGCCTGCCACTCCTTGTGGCCGAGCGCATTCAGGTTGCAACACGATCAGATGGCAGCATAACTGACAGCGGCGGAGTTTTCAGTCAAGGAGACCGCAGAACGTTGGGAAGTTGACGTGCAGGGCGAGCAGGTGGTCTACAAGCATCTCGACCAAAGCCGACAACTTGAAATCGGCGCTCTCAAACTCAACTGGACAGAGCTGACCCTCTCGTGCTGGCTCGAAAAGCTTTGCCGCCAGAAAGACATCACCCAGCCCGTGCTGCTGGAGTATTGCCGCAAAGTGGTTGCATCTCTTGTTGAACAACGCAACATACCCTTGCACGATTTGCTCCGCTTCAAATTCCAGCTTGCCAAAGTGACCGCACAAAAAATCACAGCCTGCCGCCAGCAAGCATACACCCGTGGCTATCAGAGCCTGCTCTTCGCCCCTGACACTGCTGATATCTCCGTTGAAACCAGTTTTGCTGACGGCATCTCCTTCGACGCTCTCCCCTATCCTGCCGCATGGGCCTACACTGGCCGCTACCAGTTCAAAAAACACTTTTTCGGCACCGTCGGCGAGCTGAAAAGCGAGGGCGAAGAGTTCGACTGCGCCCAACTGCTCGACCATCTGCCGCAGGTACACTTCTGGATTCGCAACCTCTCGGGCCGTCCGAAATCATCCTTCTGGCTGCCAACCTCAACCGACCGCTTTTATCCCGACTTTGTCGCCCTGCTCCACGACGGGCGGATTCTGGTGGTCGAATACAAAGGAGCCGATCGCGTCACCACCGACGACACCAAAGAGAAACGCAACATCGGCGAGTTCTGGGCCTCAAAGAGCGGCGGCAAAGGGCTGTTTGTTATGGGTGAAAAGAGGAATGCCCAAGGGTTGAGCCTTGCGGAGCAGATTGCTCGGGTGGTTGGGTGAGCGGGGTGAAGTCATCAAGGGTTTTTCACTTCACAGTCGGTCAGGTTGCCCGGCTGCCCAAAGCAGAATATGAGTATCAAGCAGCAGATTCACGACACACTCGGGTTACGTCCAACTGATATACATGCTGCCACAGCTTCAGTTACATTCGCCAGGAGTTCCTCAACTGTATCGCCTTGAGTGGCGCAGCCTGAAATTGCAGGAACTTCTGCCCAAAAACCACCCTCTTCGGCTTCGTGAATAATAACTTTAAGTTTCATATTATCTTCTCCGTTATTACTCTTGGATCTATAATCTATACTTTTATCGCTTGTAATGCTTATCTACAGAGTACATAACTGCCCCTTGTTCTGCCTGACGTGCAGCTCAAGAACAGGCTTTCCTGAATTAAATCATAATGAAAAACTCTTCAGCAACTCCGAATAAGCAGTAGAGAGATGCCTTGCAATAATACCTGTTTCAAGGTTCTCTATCAAACCTTGCCCCTGATGCTATTCGGAGAGAAAATAGCCTGGGCATGAATCGGTGTCATTCAAGGATCTCTTGATTATTCATAAAACATCTCCTCATCACTTCCACGGATAATTCAGCAATGACACTACCCGAATTCCTGACCTTATCCCTGTGATGAAGCCTCATTTTCCTTTTTTTGCTGCTCCTGGGGCTTGAAAGGCGGTGCCACCTGAGAATTCGGGGGTGGGGGACGTTTAGTTATAACACGTGGAGGATTCATATTTCTTGTCACCGTACCTATTTCTATGGTAACAGGCTGCCCTTTGAAAGGATCATAAACTTCAGTCATTGCCGTTGCGTTTAAGATTAATAAGAACTATGGAACACGTCTGAATTCCAAAACAGCATTTTTTCGATCAAGGCCAAGATACAAAACAGGGATTGTATCAACCTGCACCAGCCCCTCATTACCCGCTGATGTGCCAAATACCATGACTTGTGTCATCAATAATTCTCGTTCATCACCCCCATCCGAGTAACCCAACACATATCCCTGATAAACCTTGCCATCACTATGGTGACGAACTGACACCCAGTGATCTATTGTGGGTGAATTGAGAGTCAAATTCCAAATATCAATCTCACCGGTTCTCTTCAGGCCAAGCCTCATCAAATAACGATGGGGTAAACTATATTGCCGCAGAACGGCAACAACAAACCCAATAACCACTGCAACAGCAGATGCAAAGACAATCTGTATTGCATCCAGCCCCCTTGCAGGGTTTAATATCGCTAATCCAAGACTGTTTTCGCCAACAATTTGCCAAAAGTTCTTTCCTTCCGGCAGGAACCACCACCGATACAAGCCTTCAAGAAAGCCGGTAATCAAATAGCAAATAATACCATAGACGAATATCAGCAATCCACTTTCAAAATCTGATCGGGGACGTTTTGGGCCAAGCGACTTGACAAGCCCATAAGCAATAATTCCCGGAATTAACAGGAAGAGGATCTTGAGACCAAACTCATCAACTTTTGGAAACATGATTATTTTATCCTGTAACTCATGAAAGAAAACTGGATATTGGCATTGAAGAAAAGGTGGTTTGCGCAACCTGTTGGCTCATAAACCAGCCTAAATATACGCTAAAACTTCACAATGGTTGGTATTATTAAAAATAATTATGTGGTGCTCTGCCGGGAAATTCATAGTATCACGGATACTCGAATTTAACCGAAAGAGGTTGACTATGCCGCTTTTGCACTGGCTTACCCGCGACACGGAATACTCATGCAGCACCAAAGACACCATACCGGTGCCATCTCAGCCCCATATTATCAGCAAGCAATCGGAGGAGTTCCAATGGGATGAAACAATAGTTTGGCTGGAAAAGATCAACAAAAACATGCAACGGATGTCGACGGACGAGAAATATCGGCTGGAAATTGCGAAAGATCTCTCATAAGGTGCCAGAGAGAGCGCAATGCAGAGGGAATCAATGACAACAGCAGAGAAAATATACCGAACGATGCAAAAACTTCCAGAACCGATGCTTCATGAAGTGCTGGATTTTGCTGAATTCTTAAAGCAGAAAAAATCAACCGGCACGTCAAAATCAGGGAATCTTGCCAAACATATTCAAGAGCACTTTAAAGGCTTGAATGCTGAAGATGTTATCATTCCATCACGTCAATTCTCCCGCACTGTTCCGCAAGTTGACGATTTATGATGACTTGCCGGTGCCATTAGTGCCGATAATCACATTGAGATCACCGGGCATCCATGATACGTTTCGGAGCGAACGGAAGCCCTCAATATCCAGTTGTTTGATTTTCACTTTTTATCTCCGTATATGGCAAAATTGTACACTCTCGGGCGATCTTGCTTGAGAGCCTGGTCAAGAGTGGATTTGTACTTTCGCGGGAAATCTTTGGTGTACTCAACGATTTTCAGGTTCAGACAACAGAGGTCACGATAACCGGGGAGATCATGGTAAAGCACCATAGTCAAAAAAAAAAATTTGACTGGGGGCTTTGCCCCCGGTACCCCCTTAATTGTTGAATAGATAAATGGTTAAAAAGCCCGCACCGCCCGAACACACCACCCGAAACTCTTATAGTTGAGGTACTGGTAGCCAAAGTAGAAGACCTGTAACCACGCGTTACCTGCACCGTACTCCGTAGAACTCCAGTAGCCGCTGTCGGAAAAACCGCCAACAGCACTTCTGTTGAGATAGAGCTTATTTAACTCTTCTTTACTCGGTAAATGCCAGTCACTATAACCATTGTTCACCAACTCCCGACACGCTTTCTTTGCAGCTTCCCAAGTATAGATATCTCCACCAGGAAGATCGGCTTTCGCCGCAATCAGGCCGTGCTGGCCTGTAGCATCGAGCGAGAAAATTTTTCCACCGCCATATTCGTCACCGATTTTAAGCGTTTTTTTCGGTTCCGCTTCTTGTCGAGCCTTTACCACTGCCGCTTCGCGACGAGCAGCCTCTTTATCTGCTATCAATTTTACGGCTTTTGCTTCGCGGCGAGCATCTGCGTCCAACTTTTCCTTTGCTTTCGCCTCGCGACGAGCCAAATCTTTCTCTGCCTTCCACCGAGCTTCTGCTTCCTGCTTTGCCTTTGCGGCTTCTGCTGCACGACGAGATACAGCATCTTTCGCCGCAGCCAAACGCGCATCCTCCGCTTTTCGACGAGCTTCTGCATCTTGCCTTGCCTTTGCGGCTTCAGCTTCACGACGAGTGGCCGCATCTTGCTCTGCCTTCAACCGGGCGGCATCCGCTTTTCGACGGGTATCGGCCTCCATATTTCCTTTTACGACCTCTGCGCTGGACGCAGATATTTTTTCAACTTTTGACAGTGGCTGTTTCATACTCCAGACAACGCCAAGTATAACCAGCATCACTACAGCAACAACTATTACAAGCTGGTTTTTTTGAACCCAGCTTACGTTTCCAATCGGTTGCCGCTCCGGCTTGCGTTGTGGTGATGTGTGCCCGGCACCCTCTAATGAAACCGTGTCCGGCATTGACACCGGTCGGGAGTCTGTAACAGGCTGTGTTGCAGGAGAAATTTTGGATTCAATCGCGCCAATGAGTAACTGAAATCCCTGATGAGCGTTGTTGTTTTTCCAGTCAGAGAGATCCGCTGCATGAATCCTCCGAAATCCCATTGGCGGTTCAACCTTGTCAAGAAAAAGAGGCACAAAAGTATCCCTTTTCTTGGCCACGTCCGCCTCCTCTTTAACCCAATCTGACTTTACAGAAGAGTGCGACCAGACAACAAGAACACAGGGCGACTCTTCCAACGCTTTGCCAATGGAGTCCTCCCATGTTTTCCCTGGCGGAATCTTTTTGTCCCAAAAAACACTCCAACGTTTTTCAAGCTCTTGAACTATTGGCCTGACACGCTCCTGATCCTCGTGGGCGTAGCTGATAAAAATATCGGGCATGAATCGGTATCAATTTTTTATCGGGCAGGAACCCTGTGAACAGTTGCAGGGAATATAGTCATTTACCTTATTTTTATGCCATCATGCTGCTCTTGTAGCGAAGAATAGAATGTATTGCTTCTCTCTTGATCTGCATCCCCTCCTCAAGGTCATAGTCATCTTGCAGACCTAACCAGAACTTTGCGGAATTACCAAAATATTGTGAAAGGCGCAATGCCGTGTCAGCGGTAACACGTCTCTTCCCTTTCACTATCCCGGATATCCGGGTCTGAGGAATCCCGATATCTTTGGAAAGCCTGTAAGCCGAGATCTCAAGCGGAATCAAAAACTCTTCCATCAAAACCTCTCCGGGGTGAATATTTTTGAGTTCGTTCATTTCAATGATAGTCAATAATTTCTGCTTCGGAGGCATTTCCATCGGCCCATTTGAAGATGATTCTCCATTGATCGTTAATCCCTATGCTGTAAAAATCTTTGTTTTTACCCGAGAGCTTTTCAAGACGATTTGCCGGAGGAATCCTTAATATAGCATTCCAAAAAGCCAAGGAGCATGGAGTTTGCTCCCTTTTCATCTCATTATGGATTCGAAAACCTTCTTCTCATACACGCTTGAGCCGTTGCTTTTTCGAGAATCTGCCTCTCTTTGACCGGCGCGACCTTATTTTGAGCGTGAATTTTTCAAGCCGGGCATTTGCTTTGGCCAGCCTCAGCCACCAGGGCGAAAGGTGTTTGCGCAACATGGAACGGCGGAGGGAGTAGGTATGGTAATGCTTCATCAAGCCGAGGTAAGAGTTGATACTGCTCTGGAAGGCGGTACGCTCGGCATGCCAGGGTTTATGCGTTTGCGCTATCTGGTTATATTTCAAGAGAGCGCGATACATATTGCCTTTTGTGCGGTTGGCAACGTAAATCCTGCGAGGCTTGAGAACAACTCCAAGATACTTGACTCCCTCAGTGTAATGCTCAAGAAAGATTTTTTTGGGGTGCAGTATCAGCCCAAGCTCCTGATGCAGATAAGAGCGAATGACCGGCAGCAATGAGTTCAGAAAAGCAGGATCCTGATGCACCACCACCACATCATCAACGTAACGGCCATAGTATCGGAGTGCGAGGGTGTGTTTCATAAAATGGTCGAACGAGTTGAGATAGAAGTTGGCAAACACCTGGCTGGTCAGGTTGCCAATGGGTAAGCCGCAGCCAGGGCGGGAGTGAAAGAGGCTTTTGTCGTCCGGCAACCCCTTCCAGTTTGAGCGTTTCCCTTTAATCACGCAATGGGCTGCCGGATCGTAGAAAACCACTTTTCGACAAAGATCGAGCAGGAGTGGACGATCAGGAGCATGATAGCGAGCGATGATAAAGAGTTCCAGACGATGGTAGAGGCGCTGACGATCGATGCTCATGAAAAAGCCTTTGATATCAAGCTTTAAAATCCAGCAGTCGCGGCTATAGTTTTGTGAGCACTGGCGGATAAAACCATCGAGACGCATTATCCCTTTATGCGTGCCTTTTCCCTTTCGGCAGGAGTAACTGTCGCCAATAAACTCTTTTTCAAAAAGGTCGTTCAGCTTATTGATGATGAGGTGATGAACAACACGGTCACGAAAGTCAGCGGCAAATATTTCACGCTTGACGGGGCGGTCAACAATAAAGGCGATTGACTTCCCCGGCTGGTAACTGCCATTATTGATCTCCTCACAGAGTTCAACCAGATTTTGTTCGTAGTCGAGTTCAAAGGCTATGGCATTGGCCGTATTGCGCTTGTGTCGTCGGCAGCCTTCATAAGCCTCAAACAGATCAACAAGCGGAATTGGCGCTGAAGAGGGAAACAATTCGAGTTGCAACGATGAGTCGTCCGTCATAATGTATACCGCCCGGCGAAAATTTCGGCCGGGCGATACACTTGCTTGTTCAAAACCCCGCACCGCCCGAACACACCACCCGAAACTCTTATTGTTGTTGTTCTGGTTGCCATTGTTGAAGTTCTGTTTCCATGCGTTATTTGCACTGTTCTCCGTAGAACTCCAGTAGTTGTTGTCGGAAAAACCGCCAACAGCACTTTCGCAAAGATGTTGACATGCACCCAAAGCGCTTTCGATGCATTTTCCTTTACTGCTCCCCGATCTTCAAGTTTCACGGATCGGCTCACAGTCTCTTTGCCGCTTTTGAACGAAGCTTTGCTCGCTTCCGACAGCCTTAACCGACGGAATTCAGGCACCTTTCACCGTCCCGGCATTTCGCCATCCGGTGATTTGTTTACCAATTCCATCCATGAGGCCAGTGATCTCGGCCTGCTTTTTCATGGGCAGAATTTTCAGGTCAACACATAGACGCACCTCCAGTTTAAGGATTTCAAAATCGTCAAGGAATACTTCAAGATACTCGGTCTTGCTTTTGGCTTTGTTGGCCCTATAGATGCTGCGCACCAGTACAATGCTGTCGTGCTTGAGATCCTGACCAAGCGAGTATTTGTACTCTCGAGGAAAATCTTTGGTGTATTCAAAAATTTTCAGGATCAGACGATAGACATCACGATACACCGGTAAATCATAGTAAAGCGCCATAATCCAAAATATTTTTTGACTGGGGGCCCTGCCCCCGGTACCCCCTTAATTGTTGAATAGATAAATAGTTAAAAAGCCCGCACCGCCCGAACACACCACCCGAAACTCTTATCGACGTAGTCCTGGCCGCCACTGAAGAAGTACTGCCACCCTGCGTCAACCGCACTGACCTCCGTAGAACTCCAGTAGCCGCCGTCGGAAAAACCGCCAACAGCACTTTTTGCGTAATAAAGCTTATTCAATTCATCCTTTGTCGGTAAATGCCAGTCACTGTAACCGTTTTCATCCAGATCGTCACATGCTTTCTTCGCAGCCTCCCAGGTATATTTGTCACCTCCAGGCAGATCAGCTTCAGCAGCAATCAGGCCATGCCGTTCCCCTTCAACATAACCTTTATCACCTGGCTGGAAAATACAGGCGATTTTCCCCCCCGCATATTTATCACCAATTCTTACGATTTTGATAGCTTTTTCAAGTTCTTCATTGTGGGTTGGAGAAAGTTTAAAGATCACAAGAAACTCACTGCTGTAAAAAGCTTGCTGCCAATGCTCAGCCGCTTTGATCAGATAGGGATCCATCACTTTTACCTCCCTGAAATTAGCAGAAAACAGGTCCGCTTTTGTAAAATCGGCACCTCCAAGATTAGCATCCTGAAAATTGGCTTCATTGAGATGTGAATTCCTGAGGATTGCTCCCCTAAGATTTGCCCCCTTCAGATTGGCGTTACTCATGTCGGCTCCGGTCAAATCCAGCCCTTGCAGCCATGCGTCATGCAGATCTTCCCGTTGAAGATTCAATGGCCTGCGGAATGAGTCGGAAACAGAAGGAAAATAACCCATGTACCCGACAACCAGAACGAGGAGTATCCAGCGGGGAGTATTCCGCCACCGCCGATGCTCTTTGGGACAACGGTGGATCTGCAAAAAAAGAAGGGAGAACGTCACAAAAGATGCGACATAAAACATCGGACGAATCAACTCTTTGAGGGCAAACGCCTTATATGCCAAGAAGCACAATACCAGCGGTACAAACCAGTAAAAGATAAAGTTGGTGACAAAGCGGGGCAGAAGGTCACTAAAACTGAAAATGGCTGGAACACTCTCAATGGTTGGCTCACCGTTTTTAAGCGACTGCTCGTTCATATCCTTGCGTTTTTTTTCGAGCTGCAGCCAGTAGCCGAACAAAATGTGAAGATAGACGGTCAGGATGACAAGAAGAAAGGGCGAGACAATCAGAAAACCCTGAAAAGAGATTGAGGTGCCAACCAGTGGTGTTTGAATGGAGCTGTTGGTGGCAATCAGCGACTTGTCGGGTGAGCCAACCACCGCCAGCAGACTGTACAACCCGACACCAAGCAGCGAGAGCATGGTTTTATTGATCGCTTTTGAATAGCTCTCATGCTGCGTTTTGATCACATCGGAATGCGTGCAATCCTCTATCCAGAACGAACGGGGTGCACTGCATCGCCCGGTAATTTTTGTCCAGATTTTTTTGAGCATCAGGGTATAAATTCAATAATTACGGTTATTATCTCAAACAAACAATGCAGCAATCTCGCTACTGCCCATACGGTCAAAATCTTCAGGAACAGAGATCTCGCCTGCCATAAAACCAAACTGCCGGGCGTTGCCAATGGTGGTATCGAATGGTATCACCTTAACCATCGGTCGCCCTGCCTTGCTGAGAATAAAAGCTTCACCACAAGCTGCCTGTTCAACCAGTTGGGCAAGTCGGGTTTCGGCATCATGAAGCGTGACGCTCTGCATCTTCGTTGTCATTATTGTCACTCCTGTTCAATTGAAATGTGGCTGATCAAAGAAATGACGACGCAGGTCATTGCAGTGACAACTGAAGCTTTTTCCCAAGCGCTTCAGCATAATGAAACAGCGTCGAAAACTTAATATCCTCCGAATGATTTTCCATACACGAAATCGCCGAATTTTTTGTCTTCAGTTTTCGCAACCTCCACCGCATTTTGAAAAGCTGAAGAACGTTTGAGTTTCCAGAAAACGATATACCTGATACTGGCAAAGGAGATTTACATGTCCCTCTACTCTCGCAGGAAACTGACCTCACAACCTTTAGAACCGGCGAAACAACTGCTTCCTATAAGAGAATATCCTATTGATTAGTAATAAGTTATCCAAATATCTCCTATAGAATCTCTTCTAAATCTCTTCTAATCTTTTCTCTTTAAATATTTCCCTCTTGCTCCTTTAAAACCCATTTTGGAGCAGCATCCGAACCCACATTCTTTATCGTTTCATTCCGACTCATTTCAGAAATAAGATTGGTGATTTTCTTTTTTTTCTGCTTTTCATCGTATAAATCAGACAGTTTCGTCCAAACCAACTCTTCGATGTCTTTGCGGGAAAGTGAACCATGATCTTGAATACCCTGCATAATCCAATCAAAATACTGCTGCTTGGAAAAGGCTTTGTTTCGGGTGTAAACTGCTTTTTGTCCTGTGGTTTGTGCTTCTTTAGCCGAAATAATAATATTGGGTTTTTTACCTTCAATAAGACCTTTTGCCCTCAGCAGCTTTATTTCTGCCTCCAAAAGAGGCTTCCGTTTCTGTACTTTATCGAGAAGGATAATCTGGTTGGCTCTCCGCAGATTATAGTGGGAATTCGGGTTTCCGCATCATGAAGCATGACGAATAAGCACAGGGGTTTTCTGTCCGACACAACTACACGGGATCAATGGTATCATCAGGATTGCGAGCGACCGGTTCAAATTCATCATTATAAAAATCAGTTCCTTTCAGATGATATTCTGAACTGGAAATTAATGATTTTTTCACTTCCTCCTCTTCAGTAAAAACCGCCAACCATATTGAGATAAAACCGCTGCTACAGGCAAGCCTCACAATTGAATCAAGAGTAATTTGTTTATGATGATACTCAATCAGGCTGTCAATTGCATTTTTCAGGGTTTGCATTTTTTCAAGCCATCTCGGATCAGATTCGCCAGAA
>CAIOLC010000297.1 GCA_903859055.1 uncultured Chlorobiaceae bacterium
ACCTCAAACATCCCCGCATTGCTTGCCGCAGCAGGAACGTCCTTGCCCGGATCAAGATGCATCGCAAAGGTCACCTGAACCGCACCGTGCCCGTCAGGAGTAAAAACCCATATTCCGGTAGAGTGGCCTATTCTGTGGTAAGCTGGATTGAGAGGCCAATAATCAGGTTCCTCTTTCATGGTAATTGCAACCCCATTTTCACCTGATGCCTCAAGCCGGGTACGCATAATCACCTCCCTCTCCTGCATTGGCCAGGGCACAGAGATAACCTGTCGCACGATATACTCGGTAGCATCAACCATTTCCAAAACATCCATCGCCGCAAGATGACGAACCCAGCGGGTGTAATTTTGCATATCATTAAAAAGGCTGAGCAACCTTTTTAACGAGACCACCAATTCAACCTCACCCTTAAAACCATAAATATCAGAGCCGGTCACAAGGGAAGAAAATACCTTGATCCCTTTATGCTCAATACGAAACTCCCACTTCCCGTCAAGAATTGATGCAACATCCATAAACTTCTATTTTTAAACAAGTTATTGAGCAACAGCCAAAAGAGAGACGATCACTATCCAATAAATTTTTCGTAATGCTGAATCACATGGTCTGCAGAATGTTTAAATGGTGCATCGACAGGAGTCCTGTACTTCTCCTTTTTGACCATTTCACGCAAATTCACAAGAGTATGATAAGGGGTATCAATAACCGCAATATTTGCCAACCAGGAAGGGATCTCTCCTCCAGGTTCGATATGAAGGCGAAAAACTACCCTGCACTGATTCTCCGAGAGTGGTATAATATTCCAGGCCCCCTCAAGCTCCGGCACCCGAACATATCTGTCATGTTTTGGCAGAAAGTTCGGGACACACTCCAGTTTAACAAAAATCTCGGAGGTTTCGGGATCCATGTACCCCTGTGATCTGGTAATAATTTCACGATCAGAAACGGGCCATGGGGCACTGACAAGCTGATAGACAATTCGCCCCTCATCCTCATTCAACTCCTGAAGCACACGCATCTCTCTGGTTTTCCAGACCCACTCAGTGGCCACATCAACATCGTACAAAAGACTCATGACAGCATGTTGAGGCGCATCAAGAGTTGCCACAGCTACAAACGAAAGAAAATCGGAACTTGGAACAGGGCAGGTAAATATTTTGAGCCAGTCATTATTGAAACGCAACGTACATGCCGCGTTATGAATCTTTTGAAAAAGGGACATGGTGACAAGAGTGTTTTAAAAAATTAAAAGGCCAGTGTAATTATAAAAAAAAGAAGTTGTGAGCAGTGCTCATTGCCGACTGACAGGTATTGATGTCGCAATTCTGACAACGGGATCAGAGTTCCTGACCATAAAAATAATCGCTCCTTCTGTTCCGAAAAGCTGATGAGCAAGCTTCGATTTTACCGCAGAGACAATATATTTTTTCTCCCGGAGAAATCTCGAACGATCAAAAGGCAAATTCCTTGCCTTGCAGCTTTTCAAAAGAAGAGTTTCAAAATTCCTCTCTTCTGTATAGCCATCAATAAATCGCTCCAGAGAGTCACGATAACCCTGTACTCCGCTCAGGGGATTGTCAAGAAGCTTTCGAACCATATCGTCCAGAGATCCAGAGCGAAAAAGTGCCTGAAAAAAATTGGAGTACTTCGCACCAGTCACCCAATAATCCGGAATAACCCCTCCTGCATCTTTAAGTGCTGCAAGCCTGCCATATCTCTTGTCATTACTTTTGACTGATTTGAGCAAGAACGGTAAAGAGGAGGTGTTGTACACAGAAACTTCACTATTTCTCAGAAATAACAAACTGTCAGGATCGGCAAAGAGTTTCTCCGGCAGAATATTTGTCATTGCCTCTTTATAATAATGCTCCCGGCCAGCTATTCCTTTCCGATAAACCCTCTGTATCTGGCGTCCTGATGGAGTGTAATAACGGGAAACGGTAAGACGAATCGCAGAACCATCTGCAAATGGAAGCTGGCGCTGCACCAGCCCCTTTCCGAAAGAGAGTTCACCAACAACCACAGCTCTCTTGTTGTCCTGCAAGGCACCTGCAAGAATTTCAGATGCAGAGGCACTTCCTTTATCAACAAGCACAACCACCTCACCCTGCTCAAAACCATCACCTGATTTTGCTACATAACGACCATTCTCTTCACCACCTCTGCGACTTTTGGTAGAAACGATCAACTCTCCCTTCTTCAGGAACTCGTCGGCCACCTCAACCGCCTGCCCAAGAAATCCTCCAGGGTTTCCCCGCAGGTCAATCACAAGACGAACCATACCCTTTTTTTTCAGCATTGCGAGCGACCGTCGAAACTCATCAGCAGTTGTGGCAATGAAGCGACTCAAGCGGATATAGCCGGAGTGTTGATCGAGCATAAATGCAGCCTCAATACTTGAAGTCGAAATCTTTCCCCTGGTAACCATCAGTTCAAAAGATTGTCTGTTCAATGGACGAAAAATTTTTAACAGAACCTTCGTCCCCAGCTTGCCCCGTAATTTTTTGAGCACCTCCTGCTGAGTAATTCCAACTGCAGAAGTAGAATCAATAGCAAGGATACGATCTCCCGAAGAGATTCCAGCCGCAGCACTCGGTCCACCGGAAAGAGGAGTAACAACCAGAAGTGTATCGCTGACCACTTCAAACTCTATACCAATACCATCAAAATTACCATCAAATTCTGCTTGTGCCAGGGAGACCTTTTCTGGCTCAAGGTAAACGGTATGCGGATCCAGATATTCGGCCATTCCCCTGATTCCAGCCCCCATGAGACTGTCGCCATGAACATCATCCACATAAAGATCCTTCATAAGGCGATAAGCTTCAAGAATTTTTTTCTGCTCATCAAACTTGCCATCCCGGTTTCGATCAAGACGAGTGCCAAGAAAAACACCGAAAACCAGCACAACGAACATCATGACAACGGTCACTATTCGGGACATGGGGAGAGGATTAGTTACCAGGTAAAGAGCTTCAGTGATTCTGTCGCAGAGGGGGAGTTTACCTATCGCAGATCAAAATCACAAACAAACTTTGCAAGAAGAGAGCGAGCATCATTATTCAGCACAGAATAAAGAGACAG
>CAIOLC010000298.1 GCA_903859055.1 uncultured Chlorobiaceae bacterium
ACGCAGGAGGTCGCGGGTTCGAACCCCGTCAGCTCCGCAAAATAAAAAGCCTTCCTTAACCGGGAAGGCTTTTTTGTTGGGCAAGGTTTTGTGCGTACAGGGGAACAACAAAAGTTTGGGTGAACACTGCGATCAATTTTGCGATCAAGAGAACCGGAACAGAGGAGCTTTACCCTATGAATTAAAAGCATTTATCTTGCGCCTTTAAACGCACGATACATGCAATCCGGAACAAGGGCGCAATTCGCAGCATCCTCAGCTTTTTTTGCGTTTATCACGAACGTAGATGGCTTTTGACTGACCCTCTCCGATCTGACGCTCCTCGAAATCAAAAAGCCTGGTTGCAGCCAGCAGCTCTCCAAGTCGGATATAGCCATAATTTCTCGGATCAAATTCAGGCGACTGTTTCGCAATATTGCTTCCAGTGGTCGCAAGATGTGCCCATCCTCCTTCGTCAGAAGAGGCTTCGACAGCATTCCTCAACAACCGCACCAGGCGGGTATCCTGCTTGAGCTCTGCCATGCTCTTTTTCGCAATCGGCTCATTTTCGTTGGTTTTTGCACGAAGAACTTCGATAAAAATAAATTTATCGCAGGCAGAGACAAAAGGTGCCGGAGTCTTTTTCTCTCCAAAACCATAAACAATCAATCCCGATTCCCTGATTCGCGAGGCAAGTTTCGTAAAATCACTGTCGCTGGAAACAATACAGAACCCATGAAACTTTCCTGTGTACAAAAGATCCATGGCATCAATAATCATGGCGCTGTCTGTCGCATTTTTCCCTTTGGTGTAGCCAAACTGCTGGATGGGCTGAACAGAGTGTTCCAGCAGGACCTCCTTCCAGCTTCTCAGCGCTGTAGAAGTCCAGTCTCCATAAATTCTTTTGACACTGGCGGTTCCATACTTTGCAACCTCTGCCAGAAGACCCTCAATAATTGTCGCCTGTGTATTATCCGCATCGATAAGCACAGCAAGCCGCTCTGTTTTTTCAACTGCCATATATATTTTTCAGTTATGTTGCCTTGAATCCAGACAGAGTGGCACACTCACTCCTGCACCCTGAAACCCTGTTCCTCAATAACTGCTGTGATAGCAGCCATGTTGATTGCCTCTGGATCATAGTCAACGGTCACCAGACCATCACGAAAAGAGGCCTCTGCCTGAGAGACCCCATTCAGCTCCTCAAGTGCCTCCTTGACAAGCAGTTGACAACCACCACAGCTCATGCCGCTGACTTTAATTTTATTTCTCATGATTCATAATAATTATGGTAATGCGTAAGTACCCCTTCCGTGCACTCAGAGCCAAAGTTACACACACCAGAGACCATTCGGAAATATTTCCACCAAAACAGGTACCGGGAGACAATCAAGATTGGCAGATAATTCCAGGAGTGTTTATATTGGGGGTACTATGAATAACTTGCTACGACATTCAAAAGCAGCTCTTCTGCTTCTCTTTACGCTTATTACACTCTCGTCACTTACGTTCATTACTGCGTGCAAGCCAGACGAGATCAACAGCCTTCAGCAGGAGGTCTGGAAAAATCCTCAAGATGCAACATCCTTTATGCGTCTTGGCGGGGCTTTTGCACGCCACCAGCGTTACGAGGAGGCATCTGATGCCTTCAGGAAGGCACTTGCAATCAATCCCAAACTTGATGATGCCGTCCATGCCCTTGGCGCTGTAGCTTTCAAACAGAAAAAATACAGCGATGCCGTCATTTTTTTTCAGAAGCATCTTGATCGTTCGCCAAAAGACTCTCTGCGACTCTACAACCTTGGCAACGCATACATGCAACTGAAACAGTTCGACAAAGCGTCAACACTCTACAACGAGGCCATTGACAACAGCGGATCGTTCATGAATGCTCACTACAATCTTGCGGTCTGCTATGCCAATACCGGGCACAATAAAGAGGCGCAGGCAATTTATGAGTGGCTTCTTAAGAAAAACAATTATCTTGCCTTCTCTCTGAAAAAACATATCAATAACGAGACCAGGTGATTAACGGAATTACACCTTCATGTGAACCTCTTCCCATAGAAAAAGCGATTTCAAACCTGATCTCCGCTTTAAGCCGTTACCTTGACGAGCGGAGCTCACCTGATTGCACCGATCAAGCCAGGCTGGTCACTTTCTGTGAACCAGTTGAGCCTGTAACGCTCCCCGAATGGCTTCTTGAACAGCAAAGTTATCCACGGCTCTTCTGGATGAACAGAGAGCAAAATTTTTCAGTGGCGGGCCTTGGTGTTGCCGACACGCTTCAGTATAAGGGAGAAGAAGATAACAACGCAGCGTTCGAACGCTTCCAGCTCTCTTTGGCAGAAAAGGATCCCAATGCCAAATATTTTGGCGGCTTCTGCTTCAACGCCAAAGAGCAACAGGATCCTGTCTGGCAGGAGTTCTCCTCCTTTTCCTTTGTTTTGCCACTCCTCCAGTTAACCTGTCAAGAGAACAACTTCTCGCTCTCCTGCCATCTCTGGCTTGAACCACACGATGACCTTCAGAGTAAAAGAGATGCTCTTACTGATCTGCTCAAACAGATTGTTCCCGTAAAAAAGAAGAGGAGACTGCAACTCCCCGAACTGTTGAAGATCTCCTGTAACCCTGATGAAAAAGGGTGGAGAGAGCAGTGCGAGAAGGCACTTGACACCTTTGAAACTGGTGAGCTGCAAAAGATCATGCTTGCCCGGCAAACCATTCTTGAGTTCAGCGGCAGCTTCTCACCCCTTCTTTTTCTGCTGAACTACCCCTATCCGCAGAACACCATCTACAGGTTCTACTTTGAACCCGTTGAGCACCATGCTTTTTTCAGCTTTACCCCCGAACGGCTCTACCGTCGAGATGGCAACCTTCTGCTGACTGAAGCACTTGCCGGCACCTGCTCAAAAGAGAGCATCAATGGCGGTGATCGCCGCGCCTCCGAAACACTCCTTAATTCCGAAAAAGATATTCGCGAGCACAATTTTGTCAGGGAGATGATCTCCAATGAGTTGCTCAAAATATGCGATAATATTGATATGGAGGAGGAGGTACAGGTACTGCAGCTCCGACGACTTGCCCACCTCTACACCCCTTGTGCAGCAACATTAAAGCCAGAGTTTGAAAATGACAGCGCAGTACTGCAACTTCTGCACCCGACACCTGCCGTTGGCGGGGTACCTAAAGCACCGATTCTGGAACGGATCATGGCGCTGGAGCCCTTCAGCCGTGGCTGGTATGCCGCTCCTGTCGGATGGGCCAGCCGTGATGCTGCGGAGTTTGCTGTTGGAATCCGTTCAGCCCTGGTCAATGGACGTTTCGCCTATCTTTATTCCGGTGCCGGACTGGTAAAAGGATCGGATCCTGCCGCAGAATGGGAAGAGGTTGAGCAAAAGATAGGTGACATCCTTGCCATAACCCGTCAGGAAGCATGAACAACCAGCAAATCACCTCACTGTGGAGCAGCATCATGGTTGAAGAGCTGATTCGCCAGGGGGCAGGATTTTTCTGCATCTCACCCGGCTCACGCTCAACACCACTCACCATTGCCATTGCACGAAACCCGAAAGCGCGATGGAAAATGTTTGTTGATGAACGCTCCGCCGCCTTTTTTGCACTCGGGTATGGACGGGCAACCGGCAGGCCCGCAGTACTCGTCTGCACCTCAGGCACCGCAGTCGCCAACTACTTTCCCGCTGTGGTTGAGGCGTCGATGGACTTTCAGCCGATGATGGTGCTCTCTGCCGACCGCCCATTCGAGCTGCTTGATTGTGGCGCCAACCAGACGATAAGGCAGGAAAACATCTTTGGCGGCTCTACAAGATGGAGCATGCAGTTGCCTGCACCGTCGACAGATACTCCCCTGAAAGCGCTCCTCTCAACGGTCGCTTATGCTGTTGCAAAATCGCTTGGAGAGTCAGCAGGGCCAGTCCATCTGAACCAGCCATTCCGTGAACCTTTTGAACCAGCAACTCCTGATCTCAAAGATCCCTGGGTCGCTCCCCTTCACCATTGGCTTAAAAACGGCAAGCCATTCAGCAGTACAATAGTCCCCGAAAAAGTGCCCGATGCTGCTACCATCACCATGCTTCGCCAACTGCTCGCCGAGGCAAAGCAGCCGATGATTATTGCCGGCAGCATGACAAGCCGTACCGATGCCCAGGCGGTCAGTGAACTGGCCAACGACCTGAAGATTCCCCTCTATGCCGATTTTTCATCCGGCTTGAGAATGGTGGCCTCAGTCCAACCCTGGCAGCTCCTGCTCCAGTCGCCCGAATTCCGGAAATCCTTCAAGGCTGACCTTGTGCTGCACTTTGGAGGCAACGTCATCGCAAAACACCCCTCGACCGCGTTGAAGGAGTGGGAACCGGAACACTACATTGTCGTCAAGCCACAACCAGCCCGCTTTTCCCCTGATCATAACGTTAGCTGCCGTGTTGAAGCATCTATCGCACTGACCGCAGCCCAGTTGAAAGGGTGCCGTACCACGCCGCCAACACTGGACGTCAACTCTTCGGAGCACTTTTTCGGAGCTGTATCTCAGGAGATTCAGACCGAACTGCTTCCCGACAAACCGGTTACCGATATCTCGGCTGCCCGACTCGTTTCGCAGCTCATCACGGAGCAACAGGTGCTTTTTGTGTCAAACAGCATGCCGGTCAGGGATATGGATAACTATGCCAGCAGCAGCCATGCCAACGGTATTCCGACCGCCATCAACCGTGGAGTCAGCGGCATTGACGGCATCATCTCCACCACTGCCGGTTTTGCCAATGGACACCAGAAACCAGCAACGCTGATGATCGGCGACATCGCCTTCCTGCACGACCTCAACGCCCTTTCGCTGCTCGGCACACTTCCCGTTCCGCTGCAGATCATCGTTCTGAACAACAACGGTGGCGCTATCTTCTCCTTCCTTCCAGTTGCTGAATGTCAGGATGTCTTTGAAACCCACTTCGCTACGCCACAGAACTACAGCGTCCGCTCAGCCGCAGAGACCTTCGGGCTCGACTATGCCTGCCCGCAGACGAACCGGGAATTTGGCGATGTGTATCGTGCTGCCTGTGGAAGTCCCCGGAGTATTGTTATTGAGGTGCAGAGTTCGCGAGCGGAGAATGTGCTCCAGCACCGCGCTTTGCGGGCAAGAATCAATTCGATTGCCGTATTCGTGTAGGGTTCGCGCGTTGGTCGGGGCACGGCCGGTGATTCGGCGTGTTGGGGGCGCGTTGGGGGCGCGTTGGGGGTTGGGGCACGGCATGCCGTGCCCGTACAGCCGTGCCCGTACAGCCGTGCCCGTACTCGTTTGCCGTTATCGTTATCGTTTTTGTTGCCGTTGATCGGTTGCCCTATGTTTCGGATTATTGCGGATGTATTGCCGAATTCGGTTCAATGCGGGTTCATCGCGGATCAGGTGTTCCCAATAATTTCGTTGCCATACAATATTTTTTGCGGCCAATTGAGACATATCATGGATACCTTTGGTAACAGCCGACTTGAATGAACGGATAACCGTAGGAATTGATCCAGAAACCGGTACCCCATATTTTTCAATCGCCACCATCGTAGTACGGGCACGGCATGCCGTGCCCCAACGCACGCCCCAACGCGCAGAATCCCCGGCCGTGCCCCAACGCACGCCCGAACCCGCCGCATCGCCTCCATCCACGATCCTCAAAATTCCATGAACATGATTGGGCATGACTATAAATTCATCCAATTCTATATGGGAAAAATGAGCCGGTATGGCAGACCAACAGTCCACAGCAATCTTACCCTGTTTACTGTACCTCATCGTATCGTTGTCAATGGCTCCAAACAGACAAAAACGATTATGCGTACAGATGGTAATGAAATAAAAGCCGGACTGGCAATAATCATACTCTTGCAAACGGATACTGCGTCGATGATGATCCTGCATTTTTTATCCCCGATTGCTCCACCTTCCATTTTAGGGAGACTGCCAATTTGAATGATCGAAGAACCATCGGGATTGCAGTACGGGCACGGCATGCCATGCCCCAACGTGCAACCACCTACGAGACCTCAGCCATACCCTAAACACGCAAAAATCAATATCCACCAATTCAAACCACTAAATTTACGTATTTATTTCGCGATTATCAATATTTAATTCAGACAACGGGGCCAGTACGGGCACGGCATGCCGTGCCCCAACGCGTGCCCCAACGCGTACCCCAACGCGTACCCCTCAAGGCCGATCCCTTCCCTTTACCCTATTTCAAGAAACCCGGCAATCGGCTCTTCCACTCGGGGATCAGCACCAGATCGCATTCGACATCGATGCCATTATCTCCGACAAGATCAAGCTCACCGACATGGAGCGTCTGTTCAGCGGCGAAAGAGTTGCTCATGAGATGCAGGACGGCTTTTTTGTACTCCGTATCATCGTTGCCCGCAAGATGCTTGCCCTTCATCTCAAGTACAACCAGTTTGCTGGCATACTCACCATGCCGCACAGCAAAGATAAAGTCAGGATAGATTTTTTCTCGGTGCCAGCCCTGAACGGCATAATGAGAGCGGGCTACATTGCGGTGCCACCAGGTCAGGGCCTTGTCGCCATCAAGATAGACGGCAATGTCGCGCTCGTCCTGACTGGAAAAGTCGCCTTTGTACAGAGGGGAAAAGAGGCTTTTGTCCAACGCGCCGCCATCCCTTCCATTCAATTGCTCGGCACCTTCAGGCTCGTAAGTCTCCGCCGTGAGGGGCAACTGCCAGTTACGGCCATCGGCGCGCAACCGAAACTGAATGCGACCCGCCAGCACTTCGGTACGGAAAAGCGCCT
>CAIOLC010000299.1 GCA_903859055.1 uncultured Chlorobiaceae bacterium
ATGCCTTTTGATGCTGGACGGTTAGTGCTGTTTGAAACACTTGCCGCAGCACTGCGTGAAACACCGATGCATCAAAAAGCATCAAAGACCCCGACAGCAACCGCACAAATCAATTTTGCTTTTTTGGAGTCCTATTTCAGCAACTTTATTGAGGGCACGGAATTTGACGTTTCCGAAGCGAGAAAGATTGTTCTGGAGGGAAAGCTCATCGATCAACGCCCCAAGGACTCTCACGATATTCTGGGGGTCTTTCGTCAAGCCATCAATCATGGATGGTCAAACCAAACGTTAGCATCAGGTGAAGCCGTCTTGTGCCAACTCCAGCAACGCCATGCTGACCTGATGAGAGAACGCCCCGAGGTTGCTCCCGGTGAGTTTAAAGATCGTGACAATTTTGCAGGGAACACAACGTTTGTGTCACCAATAAATTTACGAGGAACACTGGTTGAAGCCAGCAAGTTATTGCCAGGCATCCCTCCGGGAATGGCTCGGGCGTTGCTCTCGATGTTCATCGCTTCCGAGGTACATCCCTTTCTTGATGGCAACGGCCGATTGGCACGCCTCGTCATGAATGCAGAGCTGACGGTCGTTAACGCTTGCAGAATAATTGTTCCGA
This sequence comes from uncultured Chlorobiaceae bacterium, assembly GCA_903859055.1. Lineage (GTDB taxonomy): Bacteria > Bacteroidota > Chlorobiia > Chlorobiales > Chlorobiaceae > Chlorobium. The sequence goes on from CAIOLC010000299.1 coordinate 617, forward strand.
CACTCTTCAGGGAGGAATATCTGGATTGTTTGCGCGTGCTCACACGGAAGGGAGATCCCAAACCGTTCATTGCCGCTATGCAGAAAATCCAACAATGGTCGGCTGCTTTTGACTATGAAGATTTGGATCAGGTGATTGACGCCATGAAGGCTTGCAATGCATTTGAAAAATCTCTTATGCAATATCAGTTGCTTAGCCCGACGGAATTGGCTGCGGATGCTCCATAAAGAGTGTGCAGTTTATGCTGCGTATTTGCAGAAACGTGTTTTCCCAGACAGTTGGCGGATGCTGTGCCGTTATTTTGTTTTTTGTCGAAGATGAAAGATTTTTTTTGTTGATTGATTTGTAAACTGTTGGTGAATCCTTGTTGCCCGCAGTGAATTTTGTCCTCCCGCTACCATGGGAAAAACAATAAACAACCAATGACGCAAGAGAACCAGCATATTGAGTGGAAGGAGTCCTGGAGGGAGGAGTACCTGAAATGGATTTGCGGTTTTGCCAACGCCGAAGGTGGTGTGCTGGTTATTGGCCAAAATGACAAGGGCACTGTTGTTGGTATCCATAATGCTCGCAAGCTGATGGAGGATATCCCGAACAAGGTGCGCGATATTCTTGGCATCATGGTGGATGTGAATCTCTGTGATGAGGCGGGCAAAGAGACTCTGGAGATAATTGTGGAGGCATATCCATATCCTGTGAGCTACAAAGGGGAGTACTTTTACCGAAGTGGCAGTACGAAACAGGAGCTTAAAGGGGCAGCATTGCACAGGTTTCTTCTGGGTAAGCAGGGTTTGCATTGGGATGGGGTACCTTTGCCTCACGTATCGGTCAGCGATCTGGATGCCAATGCGCTTGCCTATTTTCGCAGGCAGGCACTGAAGAGCCAGCGACTCACGCCGGAAATTATTGATGAATCGGATGAGCTTCTGCTCGACCAATTGCACCTGGTGGAGGGTAAGTACCTCAAGCGTGCTGTCGCCTTGCTGTTTCATCCTGATCCTGAACGTTTCTTTACCGGAGCATATATCAAAATCGGATTTTTTGAAAATAATGTCGATTTACGGTATCAGGACGAAGTGCATGGCGACCTCTTTTCACAGGTGAACCAGACCATATCGATATTGAAAGCCAAATATCTGAAAGCATGGATCTCTTACGAAGGCTTGCAGCGAATTGAGAGCTATCCCATTCCGGAGACCGCGTTACGTGAAGCGATTCTGAATGCCGTTGTGCACAAGGATTATGCAAGCGGTATTCCAATCCAGATAAGTGTCTATCCGGACAAGCTGATGATCTGGAATTCGGGGCAATTGCCCTCTGATTGGACATTAGAACGGCTGCTTGGCAAACACTCCTCACAGCCATTCAATCCTGATGTTGCCAATGCTTTTTTTCGTGCAGGCATGATTGAAGCTTGGGGGCGTGGCATTGAGCGTATCATGCAGGAGTGTGTAACGGCGGGGGTTCCTGAGCCAGAGCTGCGTTACGAGCGGACAGGTCTATGGACAGTATTTTATTTTCTTTCCGAACAGTTTTTAGGGGAGACTACCAGTAAAACTACCGGCAAAACTACCGGCAAAACTACCGGCAAAACTACCGGCAAAACTACCGGTAAAGCTACCGGTAAAGCTACCGGTAAAACTACCCAGAAAAAAATACTTGCTTTGCTGAAAATACAACCATCCATAACGCAGCGTTTGTTGGCGGCTGAGTTAGGTGTCAGTGCGAACGGCATCAAATATCACATTGATAAAATGAAGTCAGAAGGCATCATTCGTCATGTTGGCGCAAGCATTGGCGGCCATTGGGAGGTCTTGCAATGACCACCATCGGCAACTCTGAACGCGAGACACAGAACCGCGTGCTTGCCCTGTTCACCAAAGAGCTTGGCTACCGCTCTCTCGGCAACTGGAAGGATCGCGAGGGGAACAGCAATATCGAAGAGTCTCTGCTCATGGCCTACCTTTTGCGGAACGGCTACACTCCGGCGCAGAGTACCAAAGCCATCCATGAACTGCGCATTGAGGCAAATAATCCCAACCGTACGCTTTACGAAAACAACCGCAAGGTCTACAGTCTCCTTCACTACGGTGTTCCGGTAAAAGCGGCGGCGGGGGAGAAGAGTGAAACCGTCAAGCTCATCAACACCGACCACCCGGAGCTGAACGACTTTGCCATTGCCGAAGAGGTGACGGTGTATGGGCAGCACGACAAACGGCCCGATATTGTGCTCTACCTTAACGGGATAGCGGTTGGCGTGCTGGAGTTGAAGAACAGCAGGGTATCGCTGGGTGACGGCATCCGCCAAAGCCTTGTCAATCAACGCCCCGAGTTTATTGCTCCTTTCTTTTCAACCGTGCAGTTCATTTTTGCCGGAAACGATTCGGAAGGGCTGAAGTATGGGACGGTCGGCACGGAGGAGAAGTATTTTCTGCAATGGAAAGAGGATGAGGAGGATAACTCCCGTTTCAAGCTCGACAAATATCTGCTCAAGATCTGCCGGAAATCCCGCCTGGTCGAGCTGCTGCACGATTTTGTGCTCTTTGATGGCGGGGTAAAGAAGCTGCCACGGGTACATCAGTATTTTGGTGTCAAGGCGGCGCAGCACTCTGCCGAGGCGTTCAGGGGTGGTATTATCTGGCACACGCAGGGGAGCGGCAAGAGCATGGTGATGGTGCTGCTGGCCCGCTGGATTCTGGAGAACAAGCCTGCCGCCCGTGTGGTTATTGTGACTGATCGCGATGAACTCGACAAGCAGATTGCCGGAGTTTTTACCGATGCGGGAGAAACAATCAGGCGCACCACCAGCGGCAGTGACCTGATGAAGCAGCTCAGCCAGCCAGCCCCGCGTCTGCTCTGCTCACTGGTGCACAAGTTTGGCCGAAAAGGGGTGGATAATTTTGATGAGTTTATCCGGGAGCTTGAATCACAGCCAGGCCATACGGTGGGGGATGTTTTTGTCTTTGTTGATGAGTGCCACCGGACGCAGAGTGGCAAGTTGCATCGAACCATGAAAGCCTTGATGCCCAATGCGGTCTTTGTCGGGTTTACCGGAACGCCTCTGTTGAAAAAGGATGCGGCCACCACTCTTGAAGTTTTCGGGAGTTACATTCACACCTACAAGTTCAACGAGGCTGTTGAGGACAGGGTGGTGCTTGATCTGGTGTATGAGGCGCGGGATATTGACCAGCAACTGGGCTCGAAGGAGAAAATTGACGCATGGTTCGATGCCAAAACAAGGGGGTTGAATGAGTGGCAGAAGGGCGCTCTTCGCGAGCAGTGGGGAACCATGCAGCATCTGCTCAGCTCCCGGTCACGGATGAACCGGGTGGTCAACGATATTGTGTTTGATTTCAGTGTGAAGCCCCGTCTCAGTAACCATCGAGGCAATGCCATTCTGGTTGCTTCAAGTATCTACGAGGCCTGCAAGTATTTTGAACTGTTTCAGAAGTCGGTGTTTAAAGGCAAGTGCGCGGTGATTACCTCCTACAATCCGCAAACGAGAGATATTACAACCGAGGATACCGGAGCCAACACCGAGACGGACAAGGAGTCGATCTACAACACCTATATGGCGCTCCTGCAGGGTGTAGAGACCGTGCCGGGCAAGTCAAAAACAGAGAGTTACGAAGACAATGCCAAACGGCTCTTCAGAGAGCAACCGGCAACGATGAAGCTGCTGATTGTGGTCGATAAACTGCTGACCGGCTTTGATGCGCCGAGCTGCACCTGCCTCTATATCGATAAAAGTATGCAGGATCATGCTCTCTTTCAGGCCATCTGCCGCACCAATCGCCTTGACGGGGAGGACAAGGAGTTCGGCTACATCGTCGATTATAAGGATCTCTTCAAAAAGGTCAATGATGCCCTGAAAGTGTATACCGTCTATACCTCAGAGCTGGATAAGAGCGATACCGGAGCAGGAGAGTCTGATATTCTGATGAAAGACCGGCTGGCAAAGGGGCGGGAGCGGCTCGACAATGCGCTTGAGGCGCTTGCACTGATCTGCGAACCGGTTGAGCCTCCGAAAGGCGAGCTTCAGCATATCCATTTTTTCTGCGGCAACAGTGAACTTCCCGAGGAGCTTGCCGCAAGAGAGCCGCTTCGTTCCGCTCTCTACAAGGCAACAGCCATGCTGGTAAGGGCCTACAGCGGTATTGCCGACGAGCTTGATGCCGCAGGCTACAGCGCCACTGAGGTGCAGCGAATCAAAAAAGCTCTCGACCGCTCGGTCAAGTTGCGAGAAATCATCCGCCATGCCAGCGGTGAAAGCATCGACCTGAAGGCTTATGAGGCGGATATGCGCCATCTTATCGATACCTATATCGAAGCCGATGAACCGAGAAAGATCTCTCCGTTTGATGCTATGCCGCTCTTGGAGCTGATCGTGAAATCCGGCATTGCAGAGGCGATCAACAACCTGCCCGAGGGGATAAAGAGCCACAGGGATGCGATTGCCGAGACCATTGAGAATAATGTCCGAAGCAAAATCATCAAAGATCACCTGAACGATCCGGCATTTTATGAGAGTATGTCGCTTTTGCTTGACGAACTTATTGCTTCGCGCCGTCGGAAAGCCATCGACTACGAGGCGTATCTCAAACAGATGGCCGAACTGGCTAACCGCGTAGCATCCGGCCATGCTGAAGAGACACCTGCGCAATTGAATACTCCCGGTCGCCGCGCATTATACAACAACCTGAAGCTCGACCGGATTGGCAATGTTGACCTTGACCTGTCCGACGAGCCGACCGGCTATAAAGGGCGGCAGGATGAGAAATTGCGTCTGGCGATGATGCTGGATGAAACAGTCAAACGAGTCAGACCAAATGGATGGCGTGGGGTCAAACCGAAAGAGAACATTATCAAAGGGGCGCTTTTTGAAGTGCTGCAGGACGCTGACGAGGTGGAGCGGCTCTTTCTCGTTATTGAACGGCAACGAGAGTATTGATGGTGACCAGAGTTCTTATCGGAGATATTCCTGTTGATGTGGTGCTGAAGGATATCAGAAACATCCATCTGAGCGTCTATCCTCCAGCAGGCAGGGTGCGTCTTTCGGCCCCCGTCGGCATGGATATCGACACCCTTCGCCTCTATGCCATTTCACGGCTTGGCTGGATAAAAAAGCAGCAGCGCAAGTTGCGCGGGCAGGAGCGCGAAACTCCACGCGAATACCTGAATCGGGAGAGCCATTATCTCTGGGGAAAGCGCTACCTGCTGAAAATTGTTGAGCGTGAAGCTCCGTCGGCTGTTGACGTGCAGCACAGCTCCATTCATTTGTATATCCGACCTGATGCCAGTCAGGAGAAAAAACAGTCAGTGCTTGATGCATGGTATCGGAAACAGTTGAAAGCTGCCATCCCTGATCTCATTGCTTTATGGGAGAACAGGGTCGGGGTGCGGGTCAATGAGTTTGGCATCAAGAAAATGAAGACGAAATGGGGCACCTGCAACCCTGATGCCCGGCGAATATGGGTGAACCTCGAACTCGCCAAAAAGCCGAAAGAGTGCCTCGAATACATTGTTGTGCATGAAATGGTTCACCTTCTGGAGCATCACCACAACGAACGATTTATGGCACTCATGGATGACATGCTGCCAAAATGGCTCTCACTGCGGGACGATCTCAACCGCCTGCCGGTCAAGCACGAGGAGTGGGAGTATTGAGCGGAGTGCCAGATACCGAGGGTGATGCTTCGTTATGCCGCTGGCGGGATTTCTGAAGATGCGGCCATCTATCCAGATTTCAAGAAAGAATAAGTCGTAATTATAAATATCTTTCCGAGTGAAAGCACACTGGGAACGCCGAGCTCCAGCTCGGCAAAAAGGATTATAAAATGTTGAGCTGGAGTTCGGCATTTCCGGGTACGCTATAAGCTCAAAGATTTCGATACATCCTTACCGAATAACCTGTAATTCACAGAATTAGAAATATTGCTGTGTTGTTTGGTGCTGCCTCGTTATACTATCTTCGGGAAATAACGATCGAACCGAAGGTAAAGGTCTTGCGGGTTGCCAAAACGTTTATAGGGGAGACTACCGGTAAAGCTACCGGTAAAACCAGAGAATGATTTTATTTTGGAGGACGAAAGTGATGATTCAAGCGATAAGTGAGCAGCAAGTATTACAGGAAGGCTTTCAAGTCCTCTTGACCCATTTGGAGCCATCGAAGTTAGCTCGATTTTGGGTGGCGTGTAATTTAGGTGGTGGAGATTACATAAAGTTAAAGGACAAGCTCTTCGCAGAAGAAACAGTCTCCAGTTTATATGCAAAGGTACTGGAATTTCAGTCTTCCAAGAGTGAGGTAACATAATCGTAGCAACGTCGCAAGCTGCGATTTCCCTGTTGGAATCAGGAACATAAAGAAATGTCAGCTTGTCATTTTTGCGCCGAGTGGGGGCTGTTTTGGGAGTAAAGCCATACGCCAGTTTTTAGTAGCGGGTTCTGGCCAACTGCTCAAAACAGATAACGATGATGATGCAGCTTGAGACGCGATATATTTCGGAGCTTTCGCTCTCAACCGGTGGGGGGTAACGTCTTTTGATGACAAAGCTCATCCCCTAATTTGGGATTATGATTTTTCAAGGATAAACTTTGGGTCAACACCCAAGGTATTGTAAAGCCGTTTTGCCAGTTCCATATTGATCTTGCGCTTGCCATGCATGACCTCCGAAAGGCGTGTATCGGTGATTCCCAGCAGTTTTGCCATATCCTTACGCTTCATTTTTTTCTCAAACATTTTGAGTTCAATCACGTCAGGCACAGTTTTCGGTTTTTTGATCACCAGAGGCATGGGCATAACAGTATGACGATCTTCATAATCTTCAATCGCTTTTGCCAAGTCAGCAATTTTGGAATCGTTAGCTGTGTTTTCTCCGTCACTGAAAGCATTCATCAATGCTTCAATTTCCCTGAGGGCTTGTTCATATTGTGCTGCGGTGCTTATTTCCATTGTCATCTCCACTTTTTTACTGTTGCTCAATCGTCGCAGGGTCAATGCTGTCGTAGGATTTATGGGTGCCGATAAACTTGATGAAAACCGTTCTTGAAGAAAATCGAATCCTCGCCACGATCCGGTAATGATTTCCTTTGATGTTGAAAACATACCGTTCGTTTGTGATATAGTCCGCAGACAGAAACATTGTTTTCAACTCTGCATGGTTCTTCCAGTCGGCTGCTTTTACCTTGGCATACCATTCATTCAATGATGGTA
>CAIOLC010000300.1 GCA_903859055.1 uncultured Chlorobiaceae bacterium
ACCTCGCCACCCTACTGGCAGCTCAAGGACTACGCGACGGAGAACCAGATCGGCTTTCACGAGAGTTACGAGAGCTACATCAACAACCTGAACCTTGTCTGGAACGAATGCGAGAGGGTGCTGCATCCCGGCTGCCGTCTCTGCATCAACATCGGCAACCAGTTTGCCCGCTCGGTCTACTACGGCAGGTACAAGGTCATTCCCATCCGGATGGAGATCATCAAATTCTGCGAGACCATCGGGTTCGACTACATGGGGGCGGTGATCTGGCAGAAGGTCACCACAACCAACACCACCGGCGGCGCCTCGATTATGGGGAGCTTTCCCTATCCCCGAAAACTCACCTTTGGCTCCAGGATTGAGAAGGAGAGCGAGGCCGAGCGCGAAGAGTTCTTTACGGTCAAGGAGATACTCAGCCCCGAAAAAGTGTGGTTATCCAACGGGTTGACGGTAAAGCTTGATCGGCATCAAAAGCGAACCGTTCTCACAATCGCAACTTGCAAAATACGAGCGCGCTCGTATTTTAGTCGGTCATCGCTCATAAGAGGTGAGTTTTCCTTGCCCTTTGGGGTGAATCATTCCCGAATTTGACATTTTGCGAAGCAAACGAGATGCCTGAAATATGCTGATCTTGCATAACTCTGCTGTATCTGCCCGTTTAATTGAGCCTTGGGTATCAATGTATTTCAGAATCATCTGCTCTTGCTGAATGGGATCAAACCCAACCTGCCGGATATATGCAGAGTGCTGGCCAGTGCTGGAATATACCTTGACACTCAAGCTGCGGCTTCTGCCTGTTCCATGGGGTTCGATCAGACCAGATTCAACCAATTTTTCCAGAGCGGCTCTTACTGCAAATTCCGTTTTTTGCAAGGATATGGCAAACTCACTGGTTGTCAGATGCCGCTCTTCATGAATCACGCAAACGCGACAGAATAATCAGACTATCAACAGGCATAGCACTGTTCATCTGTTCTTCACGAAGCAGGATCATTTTCAAAAACGCAAGATCAGCCCTGGAGCCAGGCATCTGGACGATTACCGTGGAATCATCGGACATGCTATAGTCGGGAGCAGGACGGCCATAACATAACATGCCTTCAAAAATGCGGTCAATACCACGACCGGTGCGTTCAGCCAACCCAATACGCTTGATAATATCAGCGAGCAAGGGATTACGGGAGCGAGGCGCCACAACCAAAAAATTCTGAAGGGTTACACCTTCGACAAATCCACCCGGGCTTGATATCGAAAGAGCAGTTTCGTCAAGTTTGACGTGCACAGCTCCAAGTCTGGTATAATCCCGATGTACCAGTGCATTAACAAAAGCTTCACGAAATGCCCGCCGATCATAATTTGGAATAGGCACGCGGAAAAGCCCCACCTGAATTTCCTCTTCCTCAACACGGGCTTTAAAAAGCTGTTCAACTTCTTCAAAAGTCTGAAGTAACGGTTTGCGGAAAAATTCGTTTATCCTGACATTGGTTCCATGCATAAACTGAAATGCCACTTCGTAGGCAGGAAGCAGGCGACGCAGCTCCATCTCGTTACCGAGCAAAAGCAGTCCTGCAACAGTAAGTCTGATCGTTCCGTCAATGGTTGTTGTTAAACCAAGAGCGCCATCAAGCTCATGGTCAGCTAAAGGCAACAGTGACTGATCGCCACCAAAGCGGCGAATAGCCTCACGGATACGGTGACGTTGGAGGGGATCAACTTCATCAGCAGTGATTCCGATAACAGGCATTGCCGAAGGATCGATAAGTCCAAATGATGATTGGCGTGCAATCCAGATATTTTGCCATCATCCTCGACACCAAGTAAAAGTTTACCACCATCAGAATTGGCCAAAGCAACAACAGCAGCAACAAGTTCCCGATCAGGCAGACACTTGGCATCGCTCTTGAACTCAAGTGTCATACTTTCACTCTGTCGGATAAGAGCCAATAACTCCTGTTCCTTTGTGTTCATGTTCAACGCTTTAATCGGAAAAGAGATTGCTTCAAGCTCATTACTGCAAAATTAATTATTCTTGCACAATATACATCTTTGATTCCTTCCTCAATACCGTGCGCATTATGAGCTGAGCACTCCAAAAAAGCACTTGGCTTTCACGAAAGTTACGAGAGCTACATCAATAACCTGAACCTTGTCTGGAACGAATGCGAGAGGGCGACGCTCCAAAGCCCACCAAAGAGCAGAAAGAGATCTCAGCCATGACACTTCAGTTTCCGCACCGGCTCATTAAAATGTTCGCCTTCCGTGGCGATACCGTGCTCGATCCCTTCATGGGCAGCGGGACAACCTCACTTGCCACAAAGAATCTCGAACGAAATTCGGTCGGGTA
>CAIOLC010000301.1 GCA_903859055.1 uncultured Chlorobiaceae bacterium
TCATTTAAAGTTATGTTGATTGTTGATTCAAAAACTGCTGCTTTGCGTATCATTGGTCAGGTTGACAGGACTTCAGAGTCTTATGGTGATGTTGACGCGGCTGTTAATGATTTAATGCAAAGAAAAGAGAGTGAAAGAAAAAGATTTGTTGAGTTGTATTCCGTTGACTACACGGATAAAAAAAATTTTGACTTGATTTTGGATACAACAATTTCTACTCCGGAGAGTTTGTCTGCATTTATTCTTGATAAATATTTGTGCTGGAAAAAGAATGGGTATCAAGCAGGTTTTTGGATTTCACCAAAAAGATTAATGCCTGCGCAACATATAACCATGCCAGGCAACGATGATTATAAGGTATTGGAACTGAACATGAAAATGAACGGGTATGATGAGAGTTGTCCAATAACGGTAATAAAGAAAAATGATAACTATTATATACTCGATGGCCATAAGCGGACAAGTGTTGCAATCCATTTATCTTTAGAGTACGTTCCGATATTGTTACTATCAGATGAAGATAATGAAAAAGAGATTTTTCCCGGATTGACTCCTCCAAAATATATCGAAACAACTACAAGCAAGTCATTGCTCCATGATTGGGAAGATGCGCATGGATTCAGATTTATGGTATAGGTTGGTTAGTTCCCTTGTGGAACAGATCACTCGACATGGAGTAATCACCGCTCATCAAACACTTGCAGCCCTCTCCCCGCCGCCTCCATCATCGGAGCAAGCAGCTCAACCGACAGGGAGCAGAACTCCTCATCAAAGGGCTCTGTGGCACCAAAACAGCGCTGAATGGCCGGGTCGGAGCCTTCGCCAGGATGGTTGTTGAAAGTGTCGTCACGCCACTCTTTTCGAGAAGCTTCGAGCGTTCTCTTTGTGGCGTAAGCAAGTGAGGAGCGCGGGAAAAAGCGCAGGGGCATTGAGAGGCCCTGCCAGTAGTGGTTGAGCAGATTCTCCACAAGGACGGAAGCACCATCAACAGGCGCAAAGGTTTTGGCCTCATTCTCCATCACAAGGATGGTCTGTTTGGGATAGCCCGGCTGATTAAGCGAGTTGAGCACGAGATGCTCAATCCAGCTTCTCATGATGTCCTTCATCTTCAGCCTGGCGTACCGGTAGTGCAGCAAAGAGTGCGGCCAGAGGCGATCGAGCCGTCCAGTAAGGCGGAAAGCGCCAAGCTGAAGATCGACCTCAAGCGGCTCAAGCATACCCCTGCCGCCAATGCTCTGCTGCACTGTTGCGGCAAACTCCTCTACCTCACCAAGAATTCTGGTGAAAAGCTGCTCGCCGTGACGAGCGGGAGGAAGCATCCCCCGACTCCGGAAGAGCGGGAGCAGTTCGCTTGTCTTCCCTCCCTCAAGCACCACCTCAAGCAGCTCCTGTTTGAGGCTGTAGAGTTCAAGCCCCTCAACCGCGAAAGGCTCCCGATCCTCAAGGGGGAGTGCGGTGTCCTCAAGACGGATGCCGAGGCGCTGTTCAAGGAAAAATCCTGCAGGATTATCATAAAAGCGCAAGAGCCGCTCCAGCGAGAGGGTTTTCCACTCCTCCGGCGGTTCCGCAAGTGGGACGCTCATGAAATGGTGAGAGCAGGTTGCAGCACTCTCCTTCTCCACAAGCGCCCGGTAGTTCTCGGCAGAGTAGCTGAAGAGCGGAGAGCCTGCGGTAAAATACTCCCGGTTAAAGGCTTGCAGGCGGTGGCGCACCACAAGATGCTCCTCCACCGAAGCGCCATCGGGAAGCGAGAAGCCGCGCCGCACAGCGTCAAGCAGTTCGCTGACCAGCACTGATGGCGGAAGTTCGCTGGTATCACGGATGCTCTGGCCGACATAGCTGATATAGAGCAGATCGCGGGCCGAGAGGAGCGACTCAAGAAAGAGGTAGCGATCTTCGTTGCGGAGTGAGCGGTCGCCCTTCTGCGGTTCACGGGCAATAAGGTCAAAGCCCGGTACGCGGCTCTGGCGGGGAAAGGCGTTGTCGTTCATGCCGATAAGCACCACAACCCGGAAGGGAATGCTCCGCATGGGCAGCATGGCGCAAAAGGTGATGCCGCCCGTCATAAAGCCCAGCCCCTGCTCCTGATGCTCAAGGCGTGCTTTGAGCCAGGACAGGATTACTGCGGGAGAAACATCGTGGGTAAACTCCGCCTTCGTCACAATGTTGCCAAGCTCTTCGGCAAGCTCGGCAATGGCCGCAAACTCCCGCTCGGAGCTGTCGGAGGGGGCAATGAAGTCGGCCAGCAACGCCTGAAACTGCCCGCGCCACTCTTCAAGCGTGCGGGAGCGCTCAAAGCTCCGAACAAAGCGGTCAACCCTCTCAACAAACTCGGCAAACTTGCCCAGGCTCTCCGCAACCGATCCTGACATATCATCATAGGGGAGAATGCCGTTAAAGAGCTGATTCTCGTCCGGCATGGCGTAACCGAGCAGCAGCCGGTCGAGCCCCGCCCTCCAGGAGTTGTCGCGATAGGAGGGAAGGTTCCGCGAGGTGCGGTCGCCTTCATCCATTCCCCAGCGAATGCCGCTCTTTTCAATCCAGCCACGAATCAGCTCAAGCTCACCGAGGTCGAGCGAAAAGCGACGACTCACCGGCGGCGAGGCAAGCAGATCAAACATCTCGGAAGCGGCAAGACGGCTGCCGGGGAGAGCCAGCAGCTTCAGCAGCGCCGAGGCAATCTCCCCCTCGTTCATCATCCGCCGGTCGGCAATGGAGTAGTGAAGCACCACGGTGCCATCCCCGCCAGCTCCCCCCATTGACCCAAAAACACTGGAGATGTATGGCGAATAGCTCTCAATATCCGGTGTCATCACCACAATATCACGCGGGCTGAGGTCGGGAACCTCCTCAAACATGGCGAGGATGTTGTCGTAGAGCACCTCAATTTCACGAAGCGGACTGTGGCAGGAGTGAATCCGGAGCGAACGGTCATCAGGGTCAAGCGGGCGCAACTCCCCCTCCTCGCCCGTACCCGAGAGGTTCAAAATATCGGACTGCAAGGCATGGAGCAGGCACTCCTCCCCCGGATCGTCATAGCGCTCCTCCTGGTGCAACGCGCTGTCGCTCAGGTCGATAATCATCTCGGAAAAATCGCGCCCGATTCGCCCAAGCGACGCAAGCAGCGGGTTCCCCTCACTGCGCAGGGCTCGCTCCTCCTCCGACAGCCGGGCGCTTGCCTTTTTGGAGAGGATATCTCCCCAATATTCTTGAGTCGGGCTCAAAAGAAAGAGGTTCACCTCCGTCACCCTGGCAACCACCGAAAGCATATCGAGATGGAACTTCGGCAGGTAGGAGATACCAAAAAGGGTGATCCTCTCGGGAATCTCCTTTGCCCCCGGTGACGCAGCGTTCAACTGCCTGCAGAAGAGATCCTTCAGCTTGCCGCGATGCACGCCCCCTCCCTCTGCAAGTTTTCGCCAGAGGATAGACTGCCACTCCTCGCCCGATGGCTCCGCCTCCCCCGCCTCCCAGCCCGCCAGCATCTCCGAACGGAAGAGGGTGTACTGGTCGAAGGTATCAGCAATTTTTTCCGACAACTGAAAGAGCTTGAGACCGTCAGGATCATCGGCCAGATAGTGACGCAACGTGCCGAAAGGCTCCGTAACGAGCAGCTCCGGCAGCAGCCGCATGATCTTCCAGCTCATCACCTCCGGCGCAAACGCAGAGGTATCGGGCATATCGCGCAAGATCTCGCGGAACAGCTCCTGCACCATCGCATTCGGGAAGGGGTAGTGACCGTTAGCCCAAACGCCAAAACGCGAAGCAAGCTCCATCGAGAGCCAGCGCTGCATCCCCCGGCTCTGCACCACAATCACCTCCTTGGTGAACGCCGAGGCAAGCGGCTGACGAAGCGTAGCTTTGAGGGTATCAACCAGGACTTCCATCCGGTTGCTGGTGTAGAGGTTAAGTGGCATGGATAAACTGTAAAATCCTTTGTAATCTGACGTCAGGCCTTTTTCAATATCACGGCCTTGCTCAAAAACACCTTTGGTCTTTCTATAAGAACAAAACCGGCACTCCCGGCTTTTCTCAGAGTCTCTTCAAACGCTGATTTTGATACATGAAATGGTGGCTCTACTATCAGCACTTGTCCGTTCGGCTTCAGTATTGTTCGTATCTCATTCAAGAGATCTTCCTGATTGGGAACTTCGTGAACCATGTAGAACAACAGAACAAAATCAACAGGCTCCGACACACCTATTTTGTTTTCTCCGCACTTGTGCAATACAATTCGCTCTTCAATCCCTGTTCCTTTAATCTTCTCTTTTACTCTCTGAAGCATCCCTTCCTGAACATCAGAAGCGATTACCCGACCGGATTTACCAACCATCTGAGCTATGTCAAGAGAGAAAAAGCCCGGACCACATCCCACATCCAGAACCGTCATCCCTTCAGTGATATATGGCCTCAATATTTTTTGAGGGTTTTGCAGCCATCTTCGAATTCCATTATCGAGCCCTCCGGCACTTTCAACCGGACATATACGTTTATTGTTCTTAGTCATTTCAATATTCTCCCTTTAAAGTGACCTCATTCTGAAAAAGCAGAATATTTCTTTCTGAATATCAAAACCGTAGAGCGATGCAAGAATATGCAAGGAGTAGAGATAAATCCACAATTAGAGAGATATACAAACCAGTCATTTCATCAAGCCGATGCAGAAACACGTCCTGACAGCCATTTCTTGAGGGTTACGAAGGTGATCTGATACTTCATATTTTGTTGTAACGGTTTTGCCATAGTTATATCAAGACCAACAAAACTATCCCTCCCCCACAAGCAACAAAGCGTTGTTGATCAGGCTGTCACCCAGGAAATATCCAGATTGAGTGAGTTGTTCAAGCAAGGGTTTTAGTGCGGGTATAAGTCGCTTCTGTTTAGCCAGTACCAAAACGCCCACCGTACCTATGGTTGCAATACCAAGATTTTTTGCCATGCGGCGACCAGCTTTGTCGTCCATGAGAACGCCATAGCCCATCTCAAGCGCAACAGAGATAGCACTTGCCTCGCCAACATCCACACAGAGTGCCAACTCAAAATGCAAAGTTGGCGTGTCGCATCGCTGTAACTGCTTGTTATGGAATGCCTCACAGATAACTTTAGTCTCGGGGAAATCAGTTCGCATGGTGCACTCATTGAAGACCTCATCGGTCACCAACACGCCCTCAAACACCTGCGCTAACAGGCCCAACTGATTGATGCGTGCAAACGCGATAAGCGACCCTGCATCAGCGATAACGATCTTACGCAAAGGCGGCAACCTCTTTGGCCAACTCATCGGCTCCGTAACGAGCGATCGGGATTTTTAACGCCCCAAGATGGTTCATGAATTCGTTTTGAGAAACGCCAGCAAGTTTAGCGGCCTTGCCCAGGCTGATGACCTCTTCATCAAATAATTTAACAGCCAATGCAACGCAAACACCCGATGTCAGCAGTACCTCGTCAAAGGGCACCGCTACAAAAACAGCCTGTCCATGCTTGGTGATAACGGAGAGTTTTCCTGCCTCGGCATCGCGCACCAGTTCTCCAGTGCGTTCTCGTAAATCCCGAATTGTAAACGTTTCCATAGGGTTTCTCCAGAAAGAATAGAACGGTAAAGTTGGCGACTATGCCATAAGCTTTTGCGACGAAAGAGTCGGATTTCATGAATCCCGATTAAGCAATGTTTTTTTCAATAACACAATCTACGCAACACCAAGCCTCAATGTAAAATGTTTCAGCAAATAACCCGGGGTAAGTTGCTCCCTGAAATACAATGCAGAAACCGTGCATCCTGTCACACATTATCTAACTCCTCCATCAATGCTTTTCGATTACGATATTCTCTCCTGAAAAACGACATCACTTCATTTGCCTTCTCTCGTGCGCCAAGCTTGATCACTCTCCGGAGATACCGGCACGCCTCTTTGTAGTGGCTCCTTCCCAGATTGGTTTTCATGTATTCAAGAAGGGCATTGACATACAAATCAACAACTTCAGCAGTATACTTTTTAGCCAGATGTGTTTCGTACTGCCCGATAGTCTGCAAGTCGGGAAACTTGCGTACCAGCTCCAAAAGTCTCTCCATCCACCCCTCTTTTATGTAAATACCGGCAACTTGTTCTTTGTTAAACCATCTCTTTTTTGCGGCAATATCCTGTATCACCCTCTCCACAAACGCCACCCAGGTGTCGGGCGGTACATGCTGTTTCAGGATGGCATAATAATCCTGTTCGGGCATGAAATTCTCAATGAACAAGTGGCGAGCATATTCTATAATCTTCTCTTTTTCGCCTTGAGCCTGAGCTATCTTCAATAACCAGTTATACCACTCCACTACCAGTCCCGGCTTTTTGTTTTTATCATAATCCACCCCTCCTTTTGCAATCAAACCAGCTTTGCTGTAATTCCCTTGCGCCAGGGCAGTCTGAAGTACCTTTCTCCGAAATTCCGGGTTGGCTATATTTGCTTCCACAAAGTCATCAGCCTCTTTTTCGCCCTTCGTCTTAAGGATAACTTCATATCTGATGCTTTGAGCTGTTTCCCTGTCGTGTTCTGACCTTTGCAATTTGTCAAGTTTCATGCAAACAGACTCAATTTCCGCATCGGTTTTCAGAAGCATGGCGGCAATTCGTAACATGCCAGGATGCCAGCCCCATTCGGCATATACTCTTTTATCAACCGCTGAAAGAGCATAATCAATGATCATCTTCCGGATATCCTCATCAGGTTGAGAGGCTGCAAGAGTGTACAACATCTCATAAGACGTTTCGATGGCACCACCGATATCGCCATTGCTGTCATCGGCATACTCAAGCGCTCCAACCATCTGTTCCATAATTGCGGTACAGATAAGAACTGCGCTTTTGAAGTTCTGGTTATCAATCTGTTTTTTCGCCAATTCCAAAAGATGGTCAACGCCATTGCCCACTTGACGTGCATCGTACCAGTCAAAAGAGCCCTCACTCTCTTTGGCACTGCGCAGAATCGCTTTAATCTGCTTTTCATAAAACTCCTTCGATTCATCGGCATTATAATGGACAAACGATGACAACAACAGATTTCTGAACGAGACATTCAGTTTTGCCTGCTCCCGCACAAATTGTTTAAGCTCATCGAGGGCAGCTTTCTCAAGCAGCTCATCAACCTGCTCCGCAATAGTTTTACGCTTCTTCTTTTTTTTTGCTGCAACAGGCTTCGTCTTCACAGCTTTCTGCTGCAGGTCAAGCTCATCCTGCTGCAAATATAAGATGACTGCCACCACATGTTTGCAGATCGGGCCCATATCGTAAGGGCAATTGCAGAAATGCTCGGTAATGACACCATTGTTCATGGTCATTCGTACCGTATAATCTTTGGTACCCTCGACAATCGCCTCATACTCACCCGTGCGTATCTCTTCCGGCTCGTGAACCTGTCCGTTTTTATAATACGACAACCCTCTCCGTAAAATTGTTTCGTCGATGAAGTCCTCAAAATGGCGTAGTGGAATGTGCATTCTTATGGCTGGTTACATGATTTGAAGCATTGTAAGAATTTGTTCATTCAGTTTTTCCAATACTGACCGGCAGGCAAGCACAGTGGTCAGTTCGGATTTTAAGCGAGCACTGATACCAAGAAGCCCCGTACTACCATACCCCTCACCCTCACTCATTTCCATGAGGAGGGGTGGCTGCTACTATGGTCAATTTCAGTTCGGCATCATCAAGCAAATGGTATACCGGCTTTCTCCCCGACAATTTTTCGCTTTCCAGAATAATAATCGGCACCCCTTCCCCGCGCTTATCCATAATGAAGTTTCTTTGACTGCCAACGGCGTTCACATTCATGGCACATCTGGCCAACAGTGAACTGATCAGCTCGTTTCGTGAAGATTGCCGTTCCGAGAGGCTATCAATGGTCATGGTGTTCGGAATGGTGCCCGGCGAAAAAATCTCCAGACGGTCGGCGAAAAGATGCAACCGAATTTTTGAGCCATACATCGAATAGTCGCGGTGGGCAACAGCATTAACAACCGCTTCAAAAACTGCATTCATGGAAAACTGTGGCGTTTCAATGCGGTTTGGTGCCTTGATGGCATAAACTCGCATATTGCGCTCCACAAATTTGCAGGCATCCTTAATCTGCGCATCCAAAGGCCCGGTTATATCTTTTGCATCCAGTTGATATGCAGCATTTTTTTCACTTCCCCGATAACAGACGGCCTGGATGAAAGCATTTGGCATGAATAATTCGGGAGCATCACTGGTTAATAAAATACCGCTGACGGTGGCATGCATCGCATTGTCTTCATCACGGGCAATGAGTTTCATCTTCTCCAGAAACTCCTGGTCACTTTTCGGAGAGAGCACTGTTCTGAATCGATTCCACAATTTTGGATTCAGGTCAGTCAGCGTTGTGCCGGGAACCGTTTGCTCATCAAATCGGATAATCCTGGTCTGGCTGCGCTGCTGAAACAGACGCGCCAATAAATCCGGTGTCATCTCTCGCCTGGAGCTGCCAGTACGACGAAAATAACCGTTGGGACTTTTATGAACAAAAAGACTTCTCGGCACATCAATCCGCAGAATTATTTTTTCTTCGCCTTGAGTATCCCGGACAATCAGTTTTCGGATAACACAGTCCAGCGGTGGCTGAATGGAATCATTACTTATGGAGCGAAGCCACCCTTCAACGATATCGAGTTTTTCCAATGGAATACCTTCAATCTCTCTCGACTTGTCATCAACGCCAAGAACAATAATCCCTGTGGCCGTGTTCGCCATTGCCGCAAGCTCGTCAGCCATCCCGTCCTTATGAGGGCCAACGACCTTTTTGCCACTGAATTCAACACTCTTGAGTTCAAGAACGGAGTCTTCAC
Source organism: uncultured Chlorobiaceae bacterium (assembly GCA_903859055.1). GTDB lineage: Bacteria > Bacteroidota > Chlorobiia > Chlorobiales > Chlorobiaceae > Chlorobium. Next base: position 8,843 of record CAIOLC010000301.1, read on the forward strand.
CCAATGCGATTTGCCTGAGGAGATCTGAGAGATTTTCGTACATCGCTGAATTTTCAATAGTTAGCGTGATCAAACAGAAACTGATGCGTGAAACCAACAACCGGGCAAATTAACTTCAATGGCAATATAAGCCCGGATAACTCTCTTTATAATCGAAATGACCGCCACTCATCAGTTTATCTCCGAATTAATTGTCGTTTATTGATGTCCATTAGTGGTTTTCCATTGTTGTTCTTGCCAAAGGTTATGCTATACATCGCCAACCATCCGATCAATCTGGTTGACCAGGTAAAAGGGCAGATTAATCAGCCTGAACGGTTTTGCCGTGTTATTCACCTTTGCCACAAGTTCCTGAAGTGATGGTTTTGCGGAACTGATTCGTATGGCTTGATCTGCCTGCTTTTTCACCATGTATGAGTGCAGCGATTTTATGGTGCCCCCAGTGCCGGATTTCACCTCAACCGGGTAGACCATATTGCCACTTTTGTACAGAAAGTCGATCTTGGCCTGCGCTTCTGATTTTGGGGGTTGCCAGTAGTAAAGACTCGGGTTAACGTATCCAGCTTTTGCTGCGAGCAGTTGTTGCCCCACAAACTGCTCCGCGATAACACCGCGATTGGCAAGCTCCAAGGGTGAACTCATGATTGTTTGTGCAGGAATGCCCTGTGCTGCCAGCAGTAGCCCGATATCCAGAAATAAAAACTTGCTGATCCTTATTTTTGTATCGCCACCAAGCGGAATAGTCTCGGCGCCAGAGTGCAGGACGCGATAGAAGAGTCGGGCTTCCAGAAATCGCTCAAGCGAATCGTTCAACTGACGGTTATTGCCGCTGCTGTTCAGCGCAATTTCATTGGCCTGTTTATGAGAAAACTGCAACCCGATCTGGCTGATAATGCCATTGAAAAATGCGTTGAGTTTCAATGCCGTTTGAGAACCCGCATACTTTGAAAAATCATCTTTATATGCTTGAAGAAGCTCTGTTTGATATTTGACTATTTCGGCATGGTTGAAATTCGTGTCAATGGCGGTCTGCACACAAGAGGGCATTCCGCCAGTCAGGGTGTAGCGCCGAACCTGAGCCAAAAGCTCATCATGCACGCTGTCGGGGAGCAGATGGAAGTTGTCAAGCGTGAGCATCCCGATGGTGTTGAGAGCCTTAGATGCGTTGGTGGCAGCGAGGAATTCATCGAACGTTAATGGAGCCATAAAGAGGTACTCAACACGCCCGACCGGAGTCGAAAGCTTGTCGTCGTGCAGTACCTGATCGAGCAATGATCCGGTTAAAATTACGGCAAGCTCCGGCATCTCCTCCCAAAAGTATCGCAAGCAGGAATAGGCTGCGGGAGTTGCCTGGGCCTCATCCAGAAACAGGATACCTTTGCTCTGTCGAGTGATGGTTTTGCCGCTGATGAGCGACACGTTAAAGAGTAAATCATCCAGCTTGTAGCTTTTGAATAACGGTTCAAGCTCTTGATGGCGCTCCAGATTGATTTCTATAATTTCCACCGAGAGCTGACTTGCCGCCAGCCGTACCGCAGTTGTTTTGCCAACCTGTCGCGCACCGCGTATGACCAGTGGCTTGCGTTTGCTCTGGTTGTACCATGCCTTTATCTCCTCTATTGCACGTCGGCTGAACATGTTCATCTCTTTAGATTTGTATGGGTATACCTCTTCGCTCGCAATAAATCTACCACTTTTATTTATAATCGAACATAGAAATGTGCCATTATAATACAAAACAAAAATTGATAGTCAATGATATTATTTTTCCCAATGGTTTTATTGCAGGGTCGTATTGCAATACGCCCCTGCGATCGTTCGTAAAATCTATCGGTCGATTGATATGGTGCATTCAAAAACGCTCTCATTCATCGAAAGAGATCCTTGTTCCTGAAATCAGCAAAAGAGCGTATCCTCGTTTGTGAGTCAGCAGGGAAACCAAACTTTGTCGATTATGAAAAAAGAGGTAACAGTCGCTATTATTGAAACATCGAAAGCTGTTGGCGGTATTCATCGAAAATTTCATTTGAAGCATCCAGAACAAGACCGCCTCTCTTCACGACATGCTGAACTGCTTCAATACAAGCCTGAACACAAAACACAAGTTCATCAGTAATTGATGCAGGATCGACTGCAAGGTTTGCTGTTTTGGGCACATTGGTAGCAAGAGGCATAGGATAATCGGCCTCAATCCAGACGGCAGCACCTTATGGCGCAAGTGCCGCGAGTTGATCCTGCATCTTATCTTTATGGACTATGAGTTGTGTCATTTTATCTCCCGAAAAAAATATGAAAACGATGCATGCCACCACCCGTGACAATCAATTTACTTTATCTGCCCAGTTGAATCCGATGAAAATCCGTTGTTTCCCACATCATCAATCCGCAGAATTATTTTCTAACATTACTATAAGCTCTTCACCAGCTCTTCTATCGCGGCAACACTCAACCCTGTCACTGCGTTGATGATTTCAATCTCCGCGCCTTGTTGTATCAGCTTTATCGCTATCGTTCTGGTTGTTTCCTCTCTGCCTTCCTCTCTGCCTGTGTAATATCCATCACCATAAGATGACTCAAACATGCTTGCTTGATAGCGCAAATCATCCTGGTACTGTTCATAAGCTTTTCGTTCCCCTTCCGGCAACTTCATGATGCTCAACTTCTCTTCCGCCTCTTTCAGCCCTTTTGCCGTAAAGCTCTCTTTAATTTCTTCATTTTTCAGAAAGTAGATCCACTCATCAAGCGTATCTCGAGCGATATCGTTAAAGCGATTTATTTTGATCAGATAATATTCAGGGTAAAGTGCCTCGACACTCTCTTTCTGGAACAGTTTTTTTTGTTTTTCATTAAGTCCCAGAAGATCATGATTATGTATGCCTATAAAGCGGGTGGTGCCATGGTAGATGTAATCGTCGCCAATGCCCAGATCAAAATAGAGGATGTTTATCGAGATGACTTTGGTTATCCCTGCATAGGGTTGCTTCTCTTTCATTCCCTCGATCACCGTTTTGGAAACTCCATAAAAGAGACGCTGCAGGTAGTCATACTCCCGATCATACTGTATCTCTATGATGATGATCTCCTGTTTCTGGTTGCGTACCCTGAGATCCACCCGATTAAATTTGTCGAGTTTATCATCTTTGTTACTCTCACTTTCAAGGAGATCAAGGATTGTTATCTCCTCTTTCAGCAGCTCGCTTAAAAAGCCTTCCAGAATCCCGAAGTTGGCTTTGCTCCGCAGCAGCCGTTTTATGGCCCAGTCGAAGGTGATCAGTTTTCTTGTATTGCTCATAAGCTGGTAAATAAAGTGGAGAAATCCGTTCGCATGGTGCAAATAATTTAACCACCAATGCAACGCAAACACCAGATGTCGGCAGAACCTCGTCAAACGGCACCGCTACAAAAACAGCCTGTCCATGCTTGGTGATAACGGAGAGTTTTCCTGCCTCGGCATCGCGCACCAACTCTTCAGTGCGTTCTCGTAAATCCCGAATTGTAAAAGTTTCCACAGGGTTTCTCAAGAAAGAATGGAACGAGGACGTTGGCGATTACGCCAGAAGCACTTACGACACAAAAGTCGGATTTCATGAATCCCGATGAAGCAGTGCTCTTTTTAATAATGCAATCTACGCAACACCAAGCTTCAATGTAAAATGTTTCAGCAAATAACCCATAGCATACACCGCAAAACCGAGGCAGAAACTCTTGTGTGATTGCTGTTCCCTGAAATTCAATGCAGAAACCGTGCGGCCTGTCACACGTTATCCAACTCCTCTATCAATGCTTTTCGCTGACGATATTCTCTCCTGAAAAACGACATCACTTCGTTTGCCTTCTCTCGCGCACCAAGCTTGATCACTCTCCGGAGATACCGGCAAGCCTCTTTGTAGTGGCTCCTTCCCACATTGGTTTTCATGGAGGCAAGAAGAGCATTGACATACAGCTCAACAACTTCAGGAGTATATTTTTCAGCAAGATGTGGTTCGTACTGCCCGATAGTCTGCAAGTCAGGAAACTTTCGTACCAGCTCCAAAAGTCTCTCCATCCACCCCTCCTTGCGCTGTCAAAACAGCTTTGCTGTAATTCCCTTGCGTCAGGGCAGCCTGAAGTACCTTTCTCCGAAATTCCGGGTTGGCTCTATTTGCTTCCAGAAAGTCTTCTGCCTCTTTTTCGCCGATTCCAAAAGATGGTCAACGCCATCGCCCACTTGACCTGCATCGTACCATTCAAAAGAACCTTCACTCTCTTTGGCACTGCGAAGAATCGCTTTAATCTGTTTTTCATAGAACTCCTTCGATTCATCGGCATTATACTGGACAAACGATGACAACAAGAGATTTCTGAATTTGACATTCAGGCTTGACTGCTCCCGCATAAATTGTTTAAGCTCATCGTGGGTAGCTTTCTCAAGCAGCTCATCAACCTGTTCAGCAATTGTTTTACGCTTCTTCTTCTTTTTTGCCGCAACAGGCTTCGTCTGCACAGGTTTCTGCTTCAGGCCAAGCTCATCCTGCTGGAGATAAAAGATGACTGCCACCAGATGTTTGCAGATCGGGCCCATATCGTAAGGGCAATTACAAACATGCTCGGTAATGACACCATTGTTCATGGCCATTTGTACCGTATAATCTTTGGTACCCTCAACGCATTCGGCTCGTTGAACTTATCCGGGACAGCGTTGCCGCAGTAATTTCGGTGATGATGAATACCCTGGAAACATTGACGACCTGGTAGAAAAAACTTTGATCCCTCAAAAAAGTCCTTTATACTTCACCCTGAAACAGGGTCGTATTTCAGGACTTCTTAAAAGCACTACGATGCAGCAAGCAAAATTCAGTCTGGCACCACCTCTGGTCGAATTCTTAAACAGCTATAAACTCTTTGGATTTAAAGATAAAAGCGCAATGGTTCAGGCGGCTTTGCAACGCATGAAGGAGGAGTATACACTGCGACAGCTTCAACAATCAGCAAATTTGTATGCCGAACTCTACGAACAGGATGCCGAATTACAGGAAGTAACAGAATCTGCTATAACCGGATGGCCTGAATGACAACCTTGAAGCGAGGACTCATCATTGATGTCAATCTTGACCCGACACAAGGTTCCGAAACGGGCAAGATTCGGCCTTGTGTGATTGTGACCAATAACATGTATAATGCACGAGTACCGGTGATACAGGTTGTACCCATCACCACCTGGAGTGAAAAGAAATGCCGTATAACAACAAACGTGGAGATTTTGCCGAGCAAGACAAATGGGTTGTCAAAGGAATCAATTGCTGATTGTCTGCAAACCCGCCCGATAGATCACCGCTACAGATTAGTCAAGGTTCGCGGCGAATTGACCGCCGAAGAGATGAGAAATATTGATGCCGCGCTGAAAACTGTTTTTGCATTGTAATCACGCGGACCCTACTGACACGGCTTTAACAATGCGTTGTTGTTCAGGCTGCCGCTCACTCAAGAAATATCTCATTAATTCGATCAGCCATACAGAAGCTGAATGGCTATTCCAGCAACCGTGCTGATGGCAACGAGCAGAAGCAGAATTCGGATGGTGTCGCCACTGTCGTGGTTCTCCCTGAGCAGCACCAAGCCGCCAAGCCCTGCACTGCTGCATAACCCCGCAATTGCAGAGCCATAACTCAGCCCCCCTTTCAAAAACAATTCAGCGATAGCAACTGAAGCTGCACAGTTGGGAATAAGTCCAATCAATGCTGCCAGAAAAGGCTGCAACAGATGCTGTTTGAGCAGAACCCGACCGAGATTCTCTTCACCCACAGACGCAATCAGAACATTAAGGGCAAAGGTAACAGCCATGATAAAAAGAAATATCTTTGACGTGTGGATGATTGGATGCGTTAGCCACTGCCACTTGCCGATTGTTCCTGAAAGATCGTGGTTGCAACAACCAGCATCATGAGTGGCATCGTCCGCAATTTGGTGGCCATGACTCTCTTTTCCACGCAACAAACTCCCAAGAAGCAAATCAATCGCAAATCCAGCAATCAGTCCGATAATCAGTTTTGTCAACAGAACAGCCAAAACAAACTTGCCCTTGCCTGGTTGCGCAAGAATCACGGGAATAGCCTCATCAGAGGTTGCCAGAAACACGGCCAACAAGGTACCTTTTGTGATCAGTCGGCGAGTATACAGTGCACTGGCCACCACCGAAAATCCGCATTGGGGAATACAGCCAAAGGCCGCACCCAGCGCCGGGCCAATTTTCACCGTCTTCTTCAATACACGTGCTATTCCTCCACCAAATCGCCTTTCGAACAATTCGACAAGAAAGTAAATGAGCAACAGAAAGGGGATCATCGCTGCGCTGTCAGCAAGCGCATCAAGAAAGAGTTCTCTCACGACTTTTCTCCATGAGTGGCTGAATTGACAGTATCAAAGGTTTTGCCCAAGGGAGTCTGCTGCCTGTTTAACATCTCAATCACCCCTCCGTGTAGGCCTGTATAGACGAATCATCAAAATCATCATGAAATCCCCAGCCAATACCTCGTATTCCATAATATAGTCGGCAAGTAATGCACTGTTTGATGAACATTTTTCAAAATCAGCGATGGCTATATTTCCCTCGACAAGCCTTAGCTTATAACCACCTTTCGGAAAAACCCATATAAAAATACCACGAATAATATACTCATTTTATCGACAAGCGAACTGAGCAAAAGTTATAATATTACAAGCAGCAAACATCCCGATTCCTTCCCTTTGGATAACCCCTTGGCTCCAAATATCAAATTTATTGAAAATTGCTCATGCCATTTCCCGACACTTGCCGTTATTGAGGTAACAAATCTGGCGAATTGTAGTACCGGTTTCCTCCCCCGATTTTACCCTACCGTTGAATCGGGCTGAACGGCGATCTCACAGGTTTGCACAGGGTACGGTCACTGCCCCGGCATTGAAGAATTAACATCAAACGGCAGAACATCTTCGATATGAAAACAGACCCGATCTACATCTTCCGCAAAACATGGGCTACCTACCAAAAGGTCATCAGCAACAACCTCATGTTTCACAAGGAAATCCTGACTGCTGTCAAGAAGTTGCTTGAGAGCCGCCTGGAACCGATCAATGTCCTTGATCTGGGTTGTGGCGATGCCACCCATATCGGCAAGGTACTGAACCCGGGCCAAGTAGCGGAGTACTGCGGATGCGATCTCTCTCCATACGCTCTCGATGTTGCCCGAAACAACCTCGAACCGTTTGGAATCCGTGTAAATCTGCTCTGCAGGGACATGGTTGCCGTGCTGAAGGAGGCACCCGAAAACCATTTCGACGTGGTCTACTTCGGCTATGCCTTGCCCCCTGTCGACCAATGAAAAACAGACTTTTTTCACAGAATGCCGACGTACCCTTCGCGACAATGGTTGCGTCATTCTGGTGGATGTAATGCTCGAAGAGGAGCACGCCCGCAACGCATATCTCGATTGTTACAACGGAGCGGTGGCGACACAGTGGGATGCCCTGACCGCTCACGAACGGAAACAGGTACAAGAACACATAAGGAACTGCGATTTCCCCGAAACCCCTGCCGTCATGCAGATGCTGGCCAATAACGCTGGACTGACGAGCTGCCGGATGCTCGAAAAACAGACTTGGCATGAAGCCTGGTGCTATTTTGCATAAATGCAACAGAAAGGGGATCAAGAAAGAGATCTCTTACAACTTTTCTCCATGAGTTCCTGAGTTGACGGTGTCAAAGGTTTCGCCCAACGGAGTCTGCTGCTTTTTTAACATCTCAATCACCCCTCCGGGGTAGGCCTGTATATACGATTCATCAAGCAATGGCTTTTTTCCCCTCGGCAAGCCGTAGTTTGTAACCACGTTTCGGAAAAAACGCTTGTGAAATCCTCTCCCGGCATTTCTTGTGCATCGCCTCTTCATCCGGGTTCACATAAAAATCAAGAAACTCGCGTGTTGCCTTGTCTTTGCTGTACAACTCGGCCAGTAACTTGATAAGCTCCTCCTTGTCCCGACGGGCAAGCTCTTTTTTTACGGCTCCAATCCCCATAGCTCTTTAGTGGTAATGTGTGGCAAAATTGCCCTGCCAAACGAGATACTGTTCTCCGGTCAGATTGATTAACTGGTTAACGACCGTATGTGGCCGTAAAGCTCGCTTTCCCAAGAGTGTTCGCATGAATCATGAAGCCAATTAATGCCGCAGAGGCTTCAGCAGGAACATCAATTTTTTCAATGTTCAAGGCATAAACGGTAAAAATGTAACGATGGGGTTTATCGCCTTTTGGGGGACATGCACCGCCAAACGCATGGGTGCCATAATCAGTACGACCTTGAAGAGCTTCTGGAGGCAGCAGCTTTCCTGTGGCATCTCCTGCACCATAAGCCAATCCGGTCACATTCGCCGGAATATTGTAGACGACCCAATGCCACCAGCCTGAACCTGTTGGAGCATCAGGATCATACACCGTGATTGCATAGCTTTTTGTCCCTTTTGGACCGTAAGTCCATTGCAAAGATGGTGATTGATTTTTCCCTGTACAACCAAAGCCATCAAATACCTGCTCCTCAGTGAGAGCAGCGCCAGATTTGATCGTTGGGCTTGTAAGCTTAAAGTTACCGGCAAGCGCTACCGTTGCTGTAGAACAAAGAGCGACCAAGACCAAAAACAAGTTCCTGAACATAACAATTCTCCTTTTTTGTTGAGACTTCGACCCGATAACATTGTGGAGAGTGATCTGCAAAATTCAACAATAAAACAGACTATCTCTCTTTTACACCTTCACCGGTTGCAGCATAACTGTGTTTGCTCCTCGTTATTCGAGGCTTTTTGACCAGTCGCATCATAGTAACATGTATCTGAGAATGACAAAGATACATCATGTTTCTGGAACTACACAGAAAAAATGATGCCTGAAACACGTTATGTAACTATCGACAAGCGCATAGCCCGTTACTCAAGTCCCGGGAAGTATTTGATATCTGATTTTTTGAGAACCGTAGTTTTGAACTTGGTATATTTTCGTGAACAGGGTAAGAAGTCATATCTTCAATCAAAAGGAGATATGGGAAATAGATGGAAGTTGATTTTCCGGCCTTTTGCTTTTACTGTATAGAGTTATCGTTTTTTATACGGGGAAATTCGGAATAAATCGCTTCACCCGACCATTCCCTCCACACGCGCCTTCAAGGCCTCATTCATCAGCCGATATCCTTCACAAAACCTCGCTTCGAGCAGAAAAAGTACGGGAGCACTGAGAATCCCGCTGAACTGTTCCGCATGAAGAAATCGGCACCCTCCAACAGCAAGCCTCTCGATCGTGAAGGAGTGAGAGGCTTCAAAAACAGCTTTCAGAAAGATTGCCTGCCATTCGAGTCTGACAGGAAAAAGAGAACTTTTAACGGTGGCAGCGAAAGCAATCTCCGGTAAACCGAGTAGTTTGGCCTTCACTCTCAATCGTTCACCCACCGAAGCCTTGCCCGTAACGGCAGAAATAAAGGGGTTCCACTCTTGATAAAGGGCAAAGGTGGTCAGAACCCTCCACACCTTTTCTGCCGGTGCATTGATGATAATCTCTCGCTGTACTGTTTTCACTCTATCGCTCCCTGTATCGACTTTTGTATACTTTCCCCAATGAAGCAGCAACGAATATACCGGCTGCTCCGGCTCAACCAGCCTGCCCGATGGCGCTTCCACAATGGCTGTCGAGCAAGGCTGCCAGCTTTTCCGGATCTTCCACCGGCAAGAGGCAGTGATGATCAAGACAGAGGGAGGCTTGCGGAGAAGCTGCTCCTGACTGAAGGGTATCCGAAAAATCCACCAGTGCCGCCATCTCTGGGGAAGCATGAATCAAGACGTTGCCAGGCAGGTATCGCTCATCAACAACAGCTCGCAATCGAGCCATCTCTGGCGAGTGTAACTCCCCTGCCAGAGTAACCCGGCTTTTGCGTTTGCGTGCATAGTTCAGAGCAACCAGCATCTGTGGCAAGGCATGACTGCTCTCTGTCAGGGTAGTGGCAAAACAGGCTATGGTTTGCTCCGCTTTGATGGTAAACTCCTCTCTGCCGGTTATTTCGCCAAGACGAAGCAGATTCAGGACGCTGACGGAGTTAGCCGAAGGCTCTGCGCCATCATCATTCTCCTTGAGCCGCAGTGGAACCGTATTGTCGTCAAACGCTGTACTGAAATAGCCACCCTGCGAGTTGTCGTAAAAAAGAGTGTTCTGAAGATCGGTGAGGTCAAGGGCCCACTGCAGGTAATTGGCTTCAAGTGATGCCTCATACAGGTCAAGGAGCGCCTGCACCAAAAAGGCGTAATCTTCAGCCTTGCCCGGAATAGCAGCCTGACCATCGCGATAGCGGCGCAGCAGGCGACCTTGCTGTGTGTTGTAAAGTTTTTCACGAATAAAAGCAACCGCTTTTTTGGCCGCCACAAGATAGATGTCGTCATGCAAAACCCTGTAACCTTTTGCCAGCGCCGAAACCATCAAGCCATTCCATGATGTCAGTATCTTGTCATCAAGAAAGGGGCGTGGCCTCCTGCCTCTTGCCGTAAAGAGTTTTGCGTGAGCCCCGGCAAGTGCTGCCTCAACTTCTGCGGCTGATTTTCCAAATCGCTCTGCGCTCTCCTCAACACTGGCCTGCTGCATCAGAATATTTTTCCCGATAAACTCTCCATGGGGATCGTTCTCGACATTTCCCTTTAGCTTGATGCCATAGGTGAAAAAGAAAATAGCCTCCAGCAGCTCATCTTCAAGATGCTCATGCAGCTCATCAGCGCTCCAGAGATAAAATGCCCCCTCTTTTTTGAGGGTACCAGAAAACTCCTCAAGGCTGTCAGCATCTTCTGCCGAATAAAACCCTCCTTCAGGTGAAGCCATATCGCAGAGCAGATAATTGAAGATGTCTCGCGCAACCGCTTTATAACGAGCCTCACCAGTGCACTGAAAAGCTCCAAGGTAAGATAGCGCAAGCTGCGCATTATCATAGAGCATCTTCTCAAAATGGGGCACCTGCCATCGGGTATCAGTAGAGTAGCGGGCAAACCCTCCTCCCCCTTTGCCTTCAACGCCAAGATGATCGTGAATACCGCCCTCGGCCATTCTGTCGAGCGTCTCAAGCGCCATCTCAAGCGCCATCTTGTTGCCTGAGTGGTAGGCCTCGTTGAACAGAAAGTTCAGCAACACCGGACGGGGAAATTTCGGTGCGCCGCCAAAGCCGCCACATTGAGGGTCGTAGCATGCTTCGAGCCATGCAAGACATTGACGCTGTGGCTGATCGTCAGCAGGCAGGGAGGATGATGCTGATCGTGTGACTTTTTCAAGCGCATGAACAAAGCCCTGCGCGGCATTCAGGATTTTTTGCCGGTCATGCTGCCACAAACGTGCGAGAGAGAGCAGTACCGTTGTAAAACCGGGAAGACCATAACGATCCTGAGGGGGAAAATAGGTGCCTCCATAAAATGGCTTCCGATCGGGAGTGAGCCATACCGACATCGGCCAACCACCTTGCCCTGTGGTGGACTGAAGATAATGCATGTAGAGGCGGTCAAGATCAGGCAACTCTTCGCGATCCACCTTGATGGAGACAAAATGGCGATTCAGCAGCTCTGCAACCGCTTCATTTTCAAACGACTCCCGTTCCATGACATGGCACCAGTGGCAAGTCGAGTAGCCAACGGAAAGAAATATCGGCAGATCGTCACGCCCTGCTTTTTCAAAAGCCTCGTCACCCCAGGCAAACCAATCGACCGGATTGTGAGCATGCTGCAAAAGATAGGGACTTTTTTCGTTTGCAAGACGGTTTGCTTTTGGGGTGTCCGTGGGCATAGAAATATCATTAAACATTATTGGCTGGCCCCGTCCGGCAAGGTCGCATTGCCGATAATGGCATCAAAATTCACTGGAAATGATGGTTCAATCTTGTTATGGCGATCGCGCCCCTCCGGCATGGCATGAACCCCATCAGGAAACGTTCCGTTGGAGACAAGATACTCATGCAAATAGTTGGTCAACCGGTAATAACCACTTGGTTTTCCGGTAGCTTCAAGCGGTGGCTTGCCGGCAGCCCACCCCTCCACAATCCGCTCGACCAGTGGCTGGTAGTCTGCACCTTGTTTGCCAGACAACCCGGTATTCAGCATCATCATCTTTCAACCTGTTACTTTTCAATAATCTCACTCCATCGAATGCAGACCGATCATATTCCCTTCGGTATCAACGACCAGAGCCATAAAGCCGTATGGATCAATAGACATTTTTTCGCGATAGAGCTGGCCACCGCTTTTGGCTGCCAAAGCGGCTTCAACCGCACAATCCTTGCAACTGAAATAGACCCTCATGCCGCTGCCGCCTGATGCAGCACCCTCCATTTTCACCAAAGTACCACCAATCCCGGGACGATCCATCGCCATCGGGAAGGCCCACATCTCCATTGCCGGATCGCTTTGCAGCAGTTCAAGCTGGACCTGAAACACCGATTCATAAAATGCCTTTGCACGTGGCATATCCTGTACAAAAATTTCAAACCAGATGACGGGATTGTTGAGCATAGTGTGCTCCTTTGAATGATTGAAAGTAACTTTTATACCAAGAGATCAAATATAGAAGAAGCTCCCCTTTTTCCTTGCATTCAATCTTATCACTGTCATTTTTTCAGGCAGTCCACTCTCAGCAATTACGTACACGTTTCCAGATTATCGTTGTTGTTGCAGCAAAGTAAAATAAAAAATCGAGCCAGACTTGGGATCGCTCTCAGCGCCAACGGTTCCCCCATGAGCTTCAACAATCTCTTTGACTATTGAAAGGCCAAGACCGATCCCGCTTTCTTCCTGCTGTCCGGGAACCCGGTAAAACTGTTCAAACAAATGCCCCAGATGTTCAAAAGCAATACCCTCACCTGTATTTGCAACGGAAAATCTGATAGTATCCTGATCTTCAACAGCACTGAGGGTTATTGACCCGCCCGGCGGTGTAAACCGCAACGCATTTGACAAAAGGTTAGCAAAAACATGGCGGATGCGAGCAGGATCGGCCATGACTTCAGGAAGTCCATCCGGAAAAGCGTTTACAAGATTCACCCGGTGGTCAAGGGCTTCAACAGAAAACGGTTCTATTCCATCACTACCAATACGAGAAGGGGAACATGGCTGCATGTTCAAATGTGCTTTGCCGGATTCTATCCTGTTGAGGTCGAGCAGATCATCAAGAATATGTGACAGTCGTTCGCTCTCTTCGCGTGCAGCAAACAGCAACTCCGCCTGCTTCCCGTTCAGGCTTCCAATGCGCTCTTCAAGCAGCAGACAGATGGACATTCTGAGGGAAGTCAGGGGGGTTCTTAGCTGATGGGAGACGGTAGCGATAACACTGCGTTTCAGCTCAAGCTGCTCTAAAATCTGCGTAACATCCCTCAGTATCAGTGCAGTTCCAGCCGGTACGGGTACTGCCAGCGGCAGAAAAAAGCACTCCCGGCTGCCAACAAAATGCTGGATATAGCGTTTGTTTTCAACTGCTTCAGTGGCATATTCCAGTGGTTCTTTTTTGTGTAATAACTCTGCAATCCACTCATGACCAAGATCACGAACATTCGCTCCTGGCTTCAGACCAAAATAGTGCTCAGCCGTTTCCGTCGATACCTCAACCTCTCCATTCAGGTCAAGCACGGCTATCGGCAAAGGGAGTACCTTGAACACCTCCTGTGTGGCACTTCGGGTTCTGAGCAGGGTATCCATATCTGTTTTGCGCATCTTGCGCAGGGTTGCAGCCATTTCGTTAAATGACGCTGAAAGCTTTCCAATTTCATCTTTTGATGTGGTATCAAGCACGAGATTGAGGTTTCCCCTGCTGATCTCTTCAGCAGAAGCAATAAGTTTTTTAATCGGCATAAGAATCCACTGGTGCGCCTGATAACTGAAAAGCAGGGCAATAACGGCACAACCCAGAATTGCAGCAAGCATCGTATTATGTGCTGATGCAGCCATCTGGCGAGCATTATCATTCGCACTGTTCATATTTGCCTGATTCATCTCAAGAACCTGTCCCGAGAACTGCTTGATTTCGTAAAACAGAGGCCGCAGTGTCAAAAAATATCGCTTTTGCCTTTGAGAGAGAGCCTGAGACGAGTCGGTAACCTGATCAATAACTCCTGAATACTCCATGAACAGATCCCTGATCCGCATTGCTTTCTGATGTTCGCCAGGCAACGTAATATTGCCAAGCTCAATCTGCAGTGCATGACGGAAGTTCATTTCATGTTGGCGGATTGTCATCATCCCTTCATCGTAATGACCGGTAAAGGTAAGCAGAACACCTCTGTCAATCTGCTCAAGAGACTCCTTCATTTTCTGACATGCAATCACACTGCGATAGTTCTGCCGGAGTATAATATCGATAGCTCCACCAAGTGAATCTATCTGCCTGATTGTGAACACTCCCATGACAACAACCATAACCAGCAAGCCGCTGAATCCAAGTATCAGTTTTTGACGTATCCCGATCATCAAGAACCTCCATAACAGCTACAAGAAAAACGGGTAAAGAGATACACCATCATACCTTGATCGGTAAAATTATAAAGGGGATTCCATGGACATAGAGGTTTCGCTGTATGGCAAAAACCGTGTAGTTGTGCAGCCAGCGATCCATCAGGGACTCTTTGGTAAAGACAAGCTGCCCCCCAAAAAAGACGATATTCGGAAACTTTTCGGTAATAGCCGGAACAAGTTTGTTGACTTCGTCAACCACATCGGTACCGAGAGAGAAGTATGCTTCGGCATAGTATCCATGCTCTTTCATATAGTCCATGTATTTGGAGGTCTCGTTGCGCACAAAGCTTCCGAGGTTGTCAATTTCATCAGCCCCCTTGAAGTTTCCGGCATCGATAGAACCTATTTCAACGAAAACATAATTTTTGTAGTTATCTCCGAAGAGACGGAAAACACTGAACAGGGTGTGCAGGCCAAGTCCGTTAAAGCCATTCACCAGAATAGCGGCCGTTTTTGCCTTCGGATCATAAACCGGATCCGGAGAGCTGCTATCATGTACATCCGATCCGCTAAGCACCGCTGCCTCCACAATAACATCGAGACGTTTCAATGTAGCATAGGTCTTGTTGTAATGGTTTTTTATAAAAAACGCACCAAGCACCAGCACACCGGTAATCACCATGGTAACCCATCCGCCTTCATTAAACTTGAGAATGAGTACCGAAATAAGGATAAAGGTGGTTAACGTCAAGCCTATACCGTTAATCACAAGTTTTTTGAACCACTGCTTTTCAGCTTCTCTTTGCTCCCACCAGTGCTTGACCATGCCGAGCTGCGAGAGGGTAAAGGTGATAAAAACGTTGATACTGTAAAGAACAATCAGAAAATCGACTGATCCATTCGAGGCGAGCATCATGATGAGGGAGGCAATGCCCATAACAAGAATGCCCTTTTCAGTCACCAGCCTGTCGCTCAGCATTGCAAAGCGGGTCGGCAGCCACTTGTCGAGTGCCATATTGGCAAGAACCCTCGGCCCGTCAAGAAACCCGGTCTGTGCTGCAATAAAAAGCAGCACCGCTTCAGAAAACAGGGTAATCCAGACAAAGCCTACACCGTAAAAGCCTCCCCAGGATGCGGTTACACTTTCAAACAAAATTGCGTTCAGTGTCTTTCCGGGGGAATCACGAACATCAAAAAGAATGTACGCCATCATAAGCCCCATAACAGTCACGGAAAGAGAGATCGCCATGTACTTCATGGTTTTTTTTGCCGTCTCGACTTTTGGCTCCCTCAAGACAGGAAGACCGTTACTTACCGCCTCAATTCCGGTAAAGGTACCTGCGCCGAGGCTGTATGCTTTCAACACCAGAAAAAGCACCCCAAAAACGCCAAGAGTGTTAAATGAGGTTGCAAGCTCACGACCGGTCTCATGATAGACCGTACCGAAGTTTGCAAGATGGGAGATCACTGCATAGACTATAACAATCAGGTGAGTAGCCACAAAGAGCAGGAAAACAGGCACAAGAGGCATAACCGCCTCCTTGATTCCTCGAAGATTAAGTAACAGCAGAACCAAAACCCCGAAAGCAGCAAACCAGAGTTTATAACCGATCAGACTGATGGGAAGAAAGCTGAAAATAGCATCTGCACCGCTTGCAATTGAGATGGTAATGGTCAGGATGTAATCGATCAAGAGGGCGCTGCCTGAAATAACTCCCATCTCGGGCGAAAGGAGTTTGCTGGCCACAAGATATCCGCCGCCGCCATGAGGAAAGAGTTCAATGATATGAGAATAACTTGAGGCAATAATCAAAATGGTGATTCCGGTACCTATGGCTACAAAAATCCCCAGTGTAGGGTGACCCTGGAGAGCTTTAAACGCTTCTGGTGGGCCGTAACAGGATGAGGAGAGACCATCTGAACCAAGTCCGACCCAGGCAAGAAAAGCGGAAAGTGCAAGTTGGTGGAAAATGCTGCGCTCACGAAAATCTCGCGCACCTCCAAGAAAAAATGTTTTAACCTGTCTGAATACCTTGTTGATAGCCATAATGAACACAATAAGTGAGAGCCGGGGATATGATGTGATTTTCTATAAGTCGGTATCATAATCCAGCAAAAAAAAGAAGACAGTGACGACAGAAACCGCCTTCAACTGAAAAACATAACGATTGAGTGCAAAAGAACATCTTGCAGAAAACAAGGGTATGGCAAAAAAAGTATTGAATTTTGCAAGGCGGTCTATCTATTTCAGATGCCGTATTGCTTCCTTTTTCTCCAGAGTGTTGCCTGATCAATACCAAGAATATCGGCGGCTTCCTGAAGAGATTTTGATGAAGCGAGAATCCGGCGGATATGAGTTTCTTCTATCACATCAAGGGTTATGTGATCGCCAATGCGCACCGGATGAGTTTTGGAGACTATGGACTCGGGAAGGAGTTCAATGCCAATCTGACCTTTTTTTCCAAGAATTACAGCGCGCTCCATCACGTTGCGCAATTCACGAATATTACCCGGCCACGAATATAGTCTTAGCGAAATGCGTGCCTGTTCAGTCAATCCATCAAGATTTTTAAGGTTCTGAGCGGCAAAGAATTGCAGCATATTCAAAGCAAGTTGTTCTACATCATCGGGTCGGCCTGCAAGAGGTGGAAGAACAATCTGGATGCCGTTGAGCCGGTAAAAGAGGTCTTCCCGAAAATCACCTTCTCTGACCGCCTGGTCAAGATTGGTATTGGTGGCCGCGATGATACGAACATCGGCTTTGTGTGTTTGATGATCTCCAATTGGTTCATATTCCCGATCCTGAATAAACCTAAGAAGTTTTGGCTGAATGGAGAGAGGAAGATCACCTATTTCATCAAGAAAAAGAGTACCCCCTTCGCAAAACGTTACCCTGCCAGGCTTATCCCTGACGGCTCCGGGAAAGGAACCTTTGATATGGCCAAAAAGCTCGCTTTCGAGAAGTTCCGGACTCAACGAGGGACAGGAAACTACTCCAAAGGGGCCCTCTTTTCTTTGACTCCAGTTATGAATTGAACGGGCAAGAACAGTTTTACCTGTACCACTTGGACCCCTCAAAAGCACAAGTGCATCGGAGGTGGCAACCTGTCGAGAAAGTTCTATAGCTCGCTGCATTGAGGGATATCTTGAAGTAAAATAGACTTCAGGATGCATACGGTTCAAGTCTTCCTGCAGAGAGGCAAGACGCATTTCCATTCCGCATACTTTCGCAAGACGTGCAGTAATCAGCTCAAGTTGATCGGGAGTAAACGGCTTGGCAATATAGTCCGAAGCGCCACGTTTCATCGCTTCAACGGCACTCTCTATTGACGCGTAGGCTGTAATAACAACTATTTTGATCCAGGGGCAGGCATTAAGAAGTGAAAGCACCAGGTCAAGACCGCTTTCGGTACCTAATCGAATATCAACAAAGGCAATATCAAACACCTGCTGTTCAGCTTCAGCATACGCATCCCGTGAGTTACTGACCGCTTTGACGCGATGGCCGCGTGATTCCATGAAAACCGTCAGCGTTTTTCGGATATTCGTTTCATCATCGACAATGAGAACATTGAGCGATTGCATATAATGGCTGATATGAATTAAGTACGCACGATTCCTTTGTAGAAGTATAAATAAATATTGATGGATTTCGCGGCCTTCTTTGGAAGCCGTTAAAATGGGCCGTTGAACCCTTTTCATAAAACAGTACAAGCCTGACATCGCTTATTGAACGTAGACCTCAACCCGCTCTTTCAAAGCCTCATCCATCATCTGATAGCTCTTTTTGAACCTTGATTCCAGCAAAAAGAACACCACACCAGACAAAAGCCCGCTGAACTCTTCGATATTGATAAAGCGACTCTTCCCGGAACCAAAATCCTCTATCTCAAAGTAATGATAAGCCTCAAAAATGCCTTTCAGGAATATGGCATACCATCCAAGCTTGACTGGAGGGACAAACTGCCTGATGGTAGCCCGGAAAAGAATCGCTGGCAAACCATCAAGCCTGGCTTTAAACCATAACTGCTTACCTGCTAACAGGTTACCTCTAACTGCACGAATAAAGGGGTTCCACTCTGGATAGAGGTGAAAAGCTGCCAGAACAGACCACACCTCTTCTGATGAAGCGTTGATAGT
Source organism: uncultured Chlorobiaceae bacterium (assembly GCA_903859055.1). Taxonomy (GTDB): domain Bacteria; phylum Bacteroidota; class Chlorobiia; order Chlorobiales; family Chlorobiaceae; genus Chlorobium. The sequence continues at coordinate 27,441 of CAIOLC010000301.1, forward strand.
GATCTCACTTCGTATTATTTTCATTTTGGCAAACTCAACTCTCCGATGATACTGTCGAAATCCACAGGAAATGATGGTTCGACGTTGTTATGGCGATCCCGCCCCTCCGGCATGGCATGGACCCCTTCAGGAAACATGCCATAGGCGACAAGATACTCAAGCAGATAGTTGGTCAACCGGTAATAGCCACTTGGTTTTCCGGTGGCTTCAAGCGGCGGCTTGCCAGCAGCCCACCCCTACACAATTCGCTCGACCACCGGCTGGTAAAGCACTTTTTTCTGTTCCTGCATCTTCTTTTCTGTTCGTGTTTTATCAATTCATCGACAGAGGTGTTGTGAAGTCGTCATCTTGCCTGCACCCAAGGGTAACTCATCCTGCCGCAGCCTCCAACATCGCCGTTCGGGAGCCGTTCACGACGTTCGCCAACGTGAGTTTTTCCAGTTACTGGTTTAGACATGGGGTTTGCTCCTATTTATCGTGTTTTCCTTATAATACATACGTACACGCTAAAAAGCAGGAAAAAAGCATGACTTTGCTTGGAAATCGTACCCGCACGGTGATGCTTTTACGTTAATGTGTACGCTTTATCATACTTTCAGGTTGTTATAAGCAATCTCAAGCCTGTCGTCAGGCTCGATAGTTGGCCGATTCAGCGATTCGTGCAGGTATCGTGATCTGGTGCTTGTTCCTGACGCGGACTTGTGTCATTCTCAGGTATTTGTTCGTATGCCTGGAGCTATTGAGCCCCCACGTGATCAGCCAAACCGTGCATTATAAGCTGGAATCTATAGGAATTAATGTAGATTACTTCATTGGTACTTAAAGTGTTTCCGGAAATTTCTTTCGCTCATATTCGTTTTTTTTGCGATTATGATATTTTCAGGATGCATGTGTAATGAATTAATGGAACAGAAAAAACACGTTCAATATATTATAATGACAATAAATAACGAATTAGAGAATAAGATTACGATCGCTGGCGAACTGGGCAGTGGCAAAAGCACTATAGGAAAGATGATAGCTCATCTGGAATGTATTGATTATTATTCTACAGGTGAGATTTTAAGAAAAATCGCATCGAATATGAATAAAAGTATCCTGGAAATGAATAAATATGCTGAAGAGAATAAATCTATCGATGATGAAATAGATGGCTTTACCATAAATCTTGGTAAATCGAACACATCTTTTGTTATGGATTCAAGAATGGCTTGGCATTTTATTCCTCATTCATTTAAAGTTATGTTGATTGTTGATTCAAAAACTGCTGCTTTGCGTATCATTGGTCAGGTTGACAGGACTTCAGAGTCTTATGGTGATGTTGACGCGGCTGTTAATGATTTAATGCAAAGAAAAGAGAGTGAAAGAAAA
>CAIOLC010000302.1 GCA_903859055.1 uncultured Chlorobiaceae bacterium
ACTCTGCTTTACTTTCAAATTCTTCTTTTTTTGCATGTACATGAATTGGTTCATGCTCGTTTGAGTAGAAAAAAATCAGGATTCCAAAGTAATCATAAATTTTTGGCATTTTATAATTATCTCTTTTAAACAATTTGGAGTAAATCTTCAATAAGCAGTAATGTTTGTTCACGCCCTTTTTCTTTCCGAGCAATATAATAGAGGTATGTAATTGTTGTTGCCGACATAAACAAATCAATAGCAGCAAATTTTGCCGCAACAAAAACTTGTTCCGAAAATTCAGCAAAGGGTGCACGATTTAATATAATATTCAACAATACGTTTGTATCAATCAAGATGTTCATTGGTATTTTTGATGCAAATATTGATGTCTTGCGCTATCTGCGTCTACGCCTTTAAGTGCGCCTTTCCACTTTTTCAAAAATATATCAATAGCTTGAGATTTTGATGCGCACTGTTCAACGGAATAAATGTCTTTTGAAGAGAGAAATTCCCCTTTTTGTTTATCAGGTTCATCTGATGCCAAATCTTGAACCAGAATCTGTATCAAATGATATTTTTCTTGACGAGAAAGTGTGTGAATTTCTGTCTTTAATGTTACTGGAATCATAGTAATATTTCTTTATATTTTCGGTACGTGGCAATCAAGAGTATTGATTCAAACATTTTAAGCTGTGCTTCGGGATGAAAGCGAAGGTATTTCACATCAAATCCTCAAAGGCTTGCTCAAAAACTTGCTCTCCCTGATGCAATTTCACTTTCTCGCATTCAATCTCATGGCAGCGCTGAACGATCTCCTATTGCCATTTGGCAGAAAGCTGAAAGTCAGGTTCCGCATCAAGGCTTTCCAGTAAACGTTCAGCAATGAATGCCCTTGCGGGATGGGATAGATGCAAAGCTGCATCAAGAACTTGTGTTGCCTTTACCTCAACATTCATAGTTGTCTCACTGTTACTAAAGTTTTATTAATAATAGTATAGCTCGAATGGTATTGTATCAAGATTGTTGAAATTTTGCTGAAAAGAAAAAAATATTTTTCAAGGCAATGTCTGTGATATGATTGTAACCCAAAAAATATAGAGTTACCGTAGTAGTATTCTGCGTTTTCGAGTTTGGGCAGTGTTGTGGGATGTGCTGGCCAACACCCTCTTTATCTGACGTTGAAAAACCATTTTTTGCTGGTGACAAGTTGTTGCTGCTGCTTGAGATCAACTCTTGTGAACCACACGCCTTTGAAGGGAATCGTGGGGGTTGCCTGGTAGATACCCGGAGCCAGTTGACGCATGGTCATTGTCGAGTCGAAACGGGTGGTGGAGAGGTTGCCGATGAAGAGGGAGAGATCGCCCGTTTCGAGCGGTTTGCCGTGCGATGTGGCCTTGAGTCGAATGATGTTGTATCCCCTTTTCAGTGAATCCGGCTTGCTCACCTCAACAGCAAGCTGCTTTTCGGCAGCTTTCGACTGAAAATAACCCTTGCTGCTTTCGTAATAGTTGCTCTCAACCAACCCTTCAGCATCCCTGAAGGCGACATAGATGCCACTCCCCATGGCAAAAAAGAAGAGCGGGTAGATGATATAAAAAAAGAGCTTCATAAAAATCCGGCCTCTCTGTTTATTGAGATGGAACGCCCCGAAATGGTCAGGTGAAGGTGCTCAAGCTTGCTGTTTGCCTTGACCAGAATACGACCATGAATGGCGGAGAATGGTTTCAGCCGAAGCGTGTGCTCTCCAAGAAGGGTAACATTGTCGGGTGACGACAGTTCCAGCATGCGCTCCTCTCCGCTGTTGTTATGGATGCTGTAGGAGTAACGGTTCAACCCTGAGGGGAGCGTGGCGTTGTCGCGGGTCACCAGAAAATCAACCGCCGGGCGGCTCCAGATCAGCACCAGAAGCGTGCTTGCCGCCACTGCGGCAGCGCCTCCCAGCCAAAAGGTTTTGGGGCGGAGTATCTTGCCTTTGTAGTTCGGAAAAGGGGGAATATGTTTTCTTGCGGTTTTTTCGACGCAGGCATCAATACACTCGGCACAGGCAATGCAGGCGGTGCTCAACCCCTGTTTGATGTCAATGCCGACCGGGCACACCTTGACGCAGGCATCACACTTCATGCAGTCACGATCTCGTGAAACATCATACTCGATGATGAGGGTATCTTTATCAAAAAAGAGATTCTGCAGCATCGCGTAGGGGCAGATGGACATGCAGAACTTTCTGCCGAGAAAAGCCAGCTCCAGAGAGACGACTGCCCAGAGCACAAGAAAAAAGGCGGTGATGGTGGGCGACACAAAAAGCACCCTGAATGTCTCTGCAGGTGGAATAAAGTACCAGATCATGGTGAGGGAGACCAGAGCAGAGAGGAAGATCAGGAGCAGCTTTTCAACCTTTCGAGCCAGTTTTTTCCCAAAGAGTCTGGCGAGCCCCTCACCAAAATCAAGCAGCACCGTCTGAGGGCAGAGCCATCCGCACCAGACTCGCCCGAGAATGATGGTAACAAAGCCTATGAGCAGGAGAAAAAAGAGAGCAGCAGCAAGAACGAGATAAAACTCCCTCATCCAGATCACTGAGCCGAAGAGATGGAGTTTGAGCGTTGGAATATCGAACCGTAACGCACTTTCGCCATTGACGGTGACGAAGGGCAGGCCGGTGACGATGATGGCCTGCAGAAGTTCAAGAGCAGTTCGGTATTTTTTCCACAAAATGGCTGACTCCGGAGTTGGTGAGCATTACTTGTTTCTGAGGGTTTCCAGAAAAGCGATCACCTTGCTGATCTTGTCGGCACCAATCTGCGGAAGGAATGAAGGCATCCCCCCTGGCCGTCCTTTGGTAATAGTTTCAAAAAGAATTGCTTTGGTAGAGCCATACTTCAGGGTAGGGGCGGTAAGATTTGGGCCAATCAGCCCTTTGGCATCAGCATTATGACAGGGGGCGCAGGTGTTGGCAAAAATCTCCTTGCCATCCTCAATGGCTTCGTGATTTCCTGAATAGTCCGTTACGGCAACGGCACTCTCTGTTTTCTGAGCTGCAGCCATCTCTTTATCGAACTCCTTGTACACAGACCAGTTGGAGAGCGCAGGGGTATAGGAGGCGATGTAGCCGATCATGCAGATAATTCCAACAATGAAAAAGAAGATCCATCCTTTGGGAATACTGTTGTGGCCATCCTGTGGTTCCGGGGTATCATGCATGATTCATCTCCATTTCGGTCGGTTCAGTTGTTCATTTATCATCGTCAAGCATTCGGTGTTTGGGCCCCTCAATCCGCTCTTTTCTTTTCGGGTTGAAGTAGTAAAAGATTATTCCTGCCATAACCAGAGCAAGCAGCGAGGTGAAGAGAAAGTATCCCATAGTCTGACGAGGTTATTGATTCTTCTCTATACTCTTGACATCCCTTCCGAGCTTCTGGACATAGGCCACCAGGGCATCCATCTCTGTCAGCTCTTTGCGCAGTTCCGGAGGAGTGACGACGTTACGACTCTCTTTCGAGGGGTAATTTTCATCAGCCACTTTAGCGCGATACTCCTCAAGCTGCTGCTTCACCATCGCCTCGGTGTATCCATAGCCAAGCACAGTGGTTTTTTTGAAGGAGTAGCTGGTATCGAGCCGATTCTTTGCAAGCCAGAAATAGGGGGGCATATTTGACTTTTCAAACATTCCTTGTGGTCTCTTGAAGTGCGTGTAATGCCATGAATCAGGATACTTTCCCCCGACCCGGTTCAGATCGGGGCCGGTGCGCTTTGAGCCCCAGAGAAATGGTCGGTCATAGGCGAACTCCTCAGGTTTCGAGTACTCACCATAGCGAAGCACCTCTGTCCGCAGTGGCCGCACCGTCTGGGTATGGCAGTTATTACACCCTTCACGCATATAGATATCGCGCCCCTCCTGTTCAACAGCCGTGTAGGGTTTGATGTATGCGCTGACAGGTTGTGTCGAAGGCATAAAGAGAGGAATAAAAACGGTGACCGTGGTACCAATCAGGATGACAGCGGCTGAAAGGATGGCAAAAACAACCGGTTTTGAAGTGATTCCCATGATGGCAGCTCCTGTTTATAAAATTGACGGTGACGCTTTTCCCGGCTCTTGCTTCTGGCGGACGGTCATGACCAGATTCCAGGCAAAAATAAGTATCCCGACAAAGAAGATGACCCCTGCTCCGAAGCGGATCTGATAGTAGGGGTAGAGTGAGGCAACCGTATCAAGAAAATTGTACATGAGCGATCCATCGGGATTTGTTGCCTTCCACATGGCACCCTGCTGAATTCCGGCAATCCACATCGCCGATGTCCAGACGATCTGGCCAACCATCATCAGCCAGAAATGGATGTTTGCAAGCTTGACACTGTAAATCTCCCTGTCGTAGATACGGGGAATCATGTAGTAGAAGGAGGCTGAAATGATCATGGTTACCCAGCCCATAGTCCCCATGTGGACATGGCCCGGAACCCAGTCGGTGTAGTGAAAGAAGGCACTCAGGGTTCTTAGCCCCTGAAGTGGCCCCTGAAGGGTCTGAAGCCCGTAAAAGGTGATGCCTGCAATAAAGAACTTGACCAGATAGTTGGTGCGCATCTGATCCCAGTTGCCATTGAGGGTGTAGTAGCCGTTGACGACCGATCCCCACGATGGCGCAATCATAAAGAGGCTGAATCCCATAGCCACCGTCTGGAGCCACTCGGGCAACGGGCTGAGCATGAGATGGTGGGCACCTGTCCAGAGATAGGCAAAGTTCAACGACCAGAATGAGACGATGGAGAGGCGATGGCTGTAGATCGGCAGGTTTGAGACCTTGGGAAGAAAATAGTAGAACATCGCAAGGATGGGAACCGTAAAGATAAATCCTACAACGTTATGGCCATACCACCACTCCACGTTGGCATCGTTTGCTCCTGAATAGATGGTATAGGACTTGAAGAGGGATATGGGGACTTCAAGGTTGTTGACGATATAGAGAATGGCAATGGCAACCGTCATGGCAATAATGTACCAGAGAGAGATGTACATCTGCTTCTCCTGCCGTTTAATCAGCGTCCCAAAGACGTTGATGGCAAACATCACCCAGAAGATAACAACCCCGATATCAATCGGCCACTCAAGTTCAGCATACTCTTTGGTGGTGTTCATGCCCGCAAAAAGGCTCAACGCTCCAAGGGCCAGTACCGTATTGAACAGGTAAAGATGTGCCTGGGCAAGCCGGGGAAAGGCAATCGGCGTTCTGGTCAGCCGTTGCAGCATGTAATAGGTCGCGGCAAAAATGGCTGCGAGGGAGAAACCGAGCCCCATTCCGTTCGTATGAACCACCCGAAGCCGTCCGAAGCTGAGCCAGGGGGTAAGATTCAGCGCCGGATTGAACATTTCGAAGGCAATCCAGAGGCCTACAGCCAAACCAACAAGCAGCCAGAAGAGTGCTGAAAAAGCAAAACCCCGGACCACCCTGTAGTTGTACCCTCCGTCGCTCATATCTCCTCCAGATCAGTTTATTTGGATTACAAAGGAAATGTTACAACAAGTTTTTCTCTCGACCAAGCCAAAAACTCTTGTTTGAACGGTAAAGATCGTGATAAAATCAAAGGAACAAAAAAAACTTTTATCTGTGAGTTATAATCGATGTATTTCTTGTCTGAACCATGATTCGCTTGATTCGCTTGATGACATGATGGGCCTGATAAGGAGTCTGATGGGTGAGTGACACCTTGTCAGAACCATGATTCGCTTGATAACTTGATGGGCATGATTGTTGTGATAAAAAAATCATGGTACATCCGATAATCATGCGAATCATGGTTCAAGACAAGGGTTGAATCGTGCTGTCTCTTCAGTACTCCAGCTCCGAATCCCCCGTCACGCGCTGCCTGAACACCCAGTAGCTCCATCCCTGATACATGATAATAATCGGTAAAAAAACTAGGGCGACCACGGAGACAAGGCCGAGGGAGTAGGCTGATGATGAGCTGTTGTAGATGGTGAGGCTCCAGGGCGGGTTGAGGCTTGAGACCAGCAGGCGCGGGTAGAGACCCATGAAGATGGTGATGGTGGAGAAGGCAATGGCGACGGAGGTCATGGCAAATGCCCATCCGGCAGCGTTTTTTTGCAGCAGAAAAATCACCGAGATGAGGGCCAGTACACTGAAAACCGGAATAATGCCGGGATTGACACCGAGGTGGCGGAAGAGGTCCGTTTCGATGGTGGTGTAAGCCATAAAGAGTATGCAGAGAAGTGTAGCCGGTGCCCAGAGCTTTTTGGCGAACTCCATCGCCCTCTCATGAAGCACACCGGTGGTTTTCAGGGTGAGAAATATGGCTCCGTGAAGGGTAAAAATCAAGGTTGCCGTGATGCCGCAGAGCAGGGCATAGGGGTTCAGCAGATTCAGGAGACCGCCGGTATAGTGCATGGAGCCATCCACCGGCACCCCCCGGATGAAATTGGCCAGGGCGATGCCCCAGAGGAGCGCAGGCACAACGCTTCCCCCGAAGATGCTCCAGTCCCAGAAGCTTCGCCATGCCGGGTTGTCGCGCTTGCTGCGGAACTCGAAGGCAACACCACGGAATATCAGGGCGACAAGCATGATCAGTACTGGCAGATAAAGGGCACTGAAGAGGGTGGCATACCAGTCCGGAAATGCCGCGAACATCCCGCTGGTGGCGGTAATCAGCCACACCTCATTGCCATCCCAGAAGGGGCCGATGGTGTTGATGATGGTGCGTCGCTGACGATCATCACGGCTTATGAAGGGGAGCAGGATACCTACGCCGAAGTCGAACCCTTCGAGCACAAAAAAGCCGATAAAAAGAAAGGTGATGATGATAAACCAGAGTGTTTGCAAATCCATTGCTCATCGTTTTTTCAGGTTATTCAGGGGCTACACGTTATTCCCCACTCTCAATGCCAGCCACCGCATACTTTTTCATCAGCAGAAAGTCAGTGACGGCAAGCGCGGCATAGAGCATGACAAAGACTGCGAGAGAGATCATCATCTCGCCACGGCTCACCACCGATACCGGTGAAAGACCGTTTTCCGTTTTCAGCAGCCCAAAGACCAGCCAGGGCTGGCGACCCATCTCCGCAAGAAGCCACCCCGATGAGTTGGCAAGCCAGGGGAGCAGTATCGACCAGAAGAGCAGTGCGCCCGTCACTGGCGAAAAAGTGTAGCTCTCTCTGATCACCTTGTAGAGAGCGAGTAGCGCGATGAGGAGCATCAGTGTGCCCGCTCCCGCCATAACCCTGAAGCTCCAGTATGAGGTGACAATAGAGGGCATGTAGTTGCCGGGACCGTATTGCACTTCATACTCTTTTTGCAGGTTTTTGATGCCTCTCACCTCACCCTCAAAGGAGTTGTAGGCAAGAAAGGAGAGCAGTTTTGGCACCCGTATCGAAAAAACATCTTTCAGCCCCTCTTCATCACCTATAGTGAAGAGAGAGAAGCTTGCCGGATTTTCGCTCTCCCAGAGCGCCTCTGCCGCAGCAACTTTCATCGGCTGGGTTTTAAGCAGATGCTGCATCTGGGAGTGGCCGGCAAGAATCACTACAACTGTCCCGATAAAGGCAAAGATGGCCCCAAACTTCAGCGATGTTTCATACCCGTTTCGGTTAGTGCCCTTTCTCATCAGGTGCCAGGCGCTGATGCCGATTACAAAAAATCCGGCAGTGACAATGCCACCAGCCAGCACATGGGGGAACTGTTGCCAGACGTGGGGATTGAAGATGAGCGCCATAATATCCACCAGCTCAGGCCGGGAAGCTCCAGCGGCCATGGTGTAGCCGGTTGGTGACTGCATAAAGGAGTTGGCGACCAGAATCCAGAAGGCCGACATGGTTGAGCCAAAGGCGACAATCCAGATTGATGCGGCATGGAGCGTCTTGGGCAGCCTCTCCCACCCGAAGATCCAGATCCCGAGAAAGGTCGATTCTACAAAAAAGGCAAGCAGTGTCTCAATGGCCAGCGGGACACCAAAAATATCGCCGACAAACCGGGCATACTCCGACCAGCTCATCCCGAACTGGAACTCCATCACAATGCCGGTGACCACCCCGACGGCAAAGTTGATCAGGAAAAGATGGCCCCAGAATTTCGTCAGTTGCTTGTACTTCTCCTTGCCGGTTTTCACATAAGCGGTCTCAAGAATCGCCGTAAAGATGGAGAGACCAAGTGTCAGCGGGATAAAGAAGAAGTGGAAGATTGAGGTGAAGGCAAACTGCGTTCGCGCAAGAAAAAGGGTATCCATAAATCGGTGTTCTATTCCATCCTGATCGTTCTCTGAAAATAAGGGGAATGTAAGGAGAATTATGGAGAGTTGTCAGTCTGAATCATGATTCGCCTGATTTTCATGATTTCTTGATTTGTCGTCCCTGATGCGTAATTCTCAATACAGGAGTAATGAGCCGGGAAAATCATGCTCATCATATAATCAAGTGAATCAAGGTTCAAGACAACGCTCACCATCCTTCAGTTGACGGTGAGCGTTTGAACATTCAGAACAAGCCCCACTTACTCCACCATCAAAGCAGCAAGCCCCTCGACATAGTTGCCGACGACCGCCTTCTTATCCGTGATGATACCGCGCAAAAATTGGGCGGGTGTCACGTCAAAGGCGTAGTTGAGTACTGGCGTGGTTGGCGTGGCAACCTGGGTGCCGAAGATGGTGCGCAGCTCGTCGGCGTTGCGCTCTTCAATCGGAATGTAGCTGCCATCGGGAATGGTGATATCGATGGTTGAGACCGGCGCGGCGATGTAGAAGGGCAGCTTGTGGTGGTAGGCACTGATGGCATGGGCACAGGTGCCGATTTTGTTGGCCGTGTCGCCGTTGGCGGCAATGCGGTCGGCGCCGACAATACCGAAATCAATCATCCCTCTTTGCATCAGGAAAGCCGATGAGGAGTCGGAGATGGAGACAAACGGGATGCCATCATGCTGAAGCTCCCAGGCGGTGAGGCGCAGCCCCTGCAGCAGTGGACGGCTTTCGGCGGTGATGACGCGCTCAATCAGCCCCTCCTGCCAGGCCAGCCGGATAACACCCAGTGCTGAGCCGGTGCCGCAGCAGGCGAGCGTGCCGGTGTTGCAGTGGGTCAGCACGTTGAGCTTGCGGGTTTTCAGGATGTGGGCAAGGTCAATCTTGATCTGATCGACACCGTGGCGCGACATGAGATCGCAATTGGCGATTTCGTCAGCATGAATTTTAAGCGCGGCATCATTCATTTTGGCAAAAAGTGCCTCGATGGTGTCGGCTTCAAAGTTTTCAGCATAGACCTTTTTCAGGCGTGCTGCCGCAAAAAAGAGGTTGACTGCGGTCGGGCGCGACGCTTCAACTTCAGCTACAAGTGACTTGAAAAAGGGGGGAAACTCCTCTTTCGTCCCCTTGAAGCTGTTGATGCCGAGAATAATGGTGTAGGCAGCGGCCACCCCAATCAGCGGAGCACCACGCACAGCAAGCGTCTTGATGGCCTCAATGGCCTCCTTGTACTCTTTTGTGGCAACATAATTCTCCTTGAGCGGCAGATAACGCTGGTCGAGGTAGTGAAGGGTGTTCTCTTTGAACGATATGGCATCTATCATACTCTATCAGAAGGATTAAAGGTTGGCGACAATTGATTTGAAAAGAGAGGTCATTTTTGGCTCAGCATGGCCGGAGACCTCGATGATCTCTTCAATGCTGACCGATTTGAGGCAGTCGGGGAAGCACTCGTCGGTGATGATGGACATGCCGAAGACTTCGGTTCCCTGATGCACGGCGGCAATCACCTCCGGCACGGTTGACATGCCGACCACGTCGGCACCAAGGATGCGCAACATGCGGTACTCTGCGCGGGTTTCGAGACAGGGGCCGGAGAGGGCGACATAGACACCGCGCTGCACCTTGATTCTGTGGTCGAGCGCAACCCTTTCGGCAAGTTCAAGAATGCGGGGCGAGTAAGGGGCACAGAGGTCTGGAAAGCGTGAACCGATCTCAGGATCGTTCGGGCCGATCAGCGGGTTGCCGCCAAGCAGGTTGATGTGGTCGTCAATCAGCATGATCTCGCCTTTTTTGTAGGCAGGGTTCAGGCCGCCGCAGGCGTTGGTGATGCCGAGGGTTTTGACTCCGAGATGTTTCATCACCCGAATCGGGAAAACAATCTGGTGCATGGAGTACCCTTCGTAGAAGTGGAAGCGTCCCTGCATGGCAACAACATTTTTGCCTGCAAGTGTTCCGAAAATCAGTTTGCCATGGTGGGTCTCAACGGTGGAGACAGGAAAATTGGGAATATCGCTGTAGTCGAGGGAAAAGTCAATATCAATCTCCTTGACAAGAGCACCAAGGCCTGTGCCCAGCACAATTCCCACGGGATAATTGGCGGATGTTTTTTTTCTGATAAAGGCAACTGCCTCCTGAATCTTTGCCTGCTGTGCGATCATGATCAAGTTGGTTTAAATGTTTATTAATAAAAGCATAAAAAATCTATTTAATCTCTATGGGTTCAGCTTCCCATCGCTTGCGGGGAATTTCGTTCAGTTTGTCTATAACCAGATACCCTGCGGGTTGCAGCGGCGAGCTTCATTGAATTTCCCATTGCCACTGGGGACGTTTGTCAAGTTTCTTCAAAAAAGAGCAGATGCTCCGTAGCTTTCGGCAGGGAGCTTTACCTGTGGATAACCCCATCTCAGCGCCAGCCAAAAATTGCCGATCCGACGCGGATCATGGTTGCCCCTTCATGAATGGCATCCTCAAAATCGCCGCTCATGCCCATCGAAAGTTCGGTAAGCTTCGAGGGGTCAGGGGCAATCTCCCGAAGCGACTCAAGCAGGGTGCGCAGTTGGCAAAACTCTTGCTTCGCAGCCACCCGGTCATAAGAGGCGATGGTCATCAGTCCGCGAAGGGTAATGTTCGGGAGATGGAAGAGATTATCTGCAACCAAAAGAAGCTCTTCCGGTGACAAGCCATACTTTGACGTTTCACCCGAGGTGTTGACCTCAAGCAGATAGTCAACGTGCAGATTATGCTGAACAGCCCGCTTTGAAAGCTCCTCTGCCGTTGAAAGCTTGTCGATGCCGTGAACCAGGCTCACCTTGTCGATGATTAATCGCACCTTGTTGGACTGCAGGTGGCCGATAAAATGCCACTCAATCGGGCAATGAGCAAGCAGGGGATCCTCATACTTGTCGAGAAACTCCTGTACGTAACTCTCTCCAAACTCAATCAGCCCGGCATCGAAGGCCTCACGGACAAGCTCTGCCGATTTGGTTTTGGAAACAGCTATCAGGCGAACCGTGGCGGGATCTCTTCCCGCCTCAATGCAGGCATGGTTGATCTGCTCCCGTATCGCCTCAATATTGGCCGCAATGCTCTCCATGGTGATGTAATCAGGGCTTTGCTACTGGAACAATGGTCTCAATGGTGACAGGCACTATCGGGTTGTCGTTAGGGTCAGTCTTGACTGCGGCAATTTTTTCCACCACATCCATGCCGTCATCAACCATTCCAAAGACGGTGTACTGCCCGTCAAGAAAGTCATTGTCCTTGTGATTGATGTAGAACTGGCTGCCCGAGGAGGCCTTCTGCGGGTTGTTGTCTCTTGCAGCGGCAAGTGTTCCCTTTTTGTTGGGGTGCTTGATCTCCGCCGGAACTCTTGTGGATGGTCCACCAGTGCCGTGCAGAGCGCGCTTTTCGTCAAACCTTGAGAGCGGATCGCCAGTCTGAATCATGAACCCCTGAATAACCCGGTGAAAGCGGATGCCGTCGTAGTAACTCTCACCGGTCAGCTTGACAAAGTTATCGCGGTGCAGCGGTGTGTCGTCATAGAGGCTGATGGTGATGTCGCCGAAGTTTGTTTTGATGGTAAATTGTTCAGCCATGGTATCAGTTGTTGTGTTTAAAGGTTACCGGAAATTTGCCAGAGTGAACGCTGTGCCGCAGCGGCACCGGTTGAACCGGGATAGTCGGCAATAATTTTTTTATAGAGTTCTGATGCTTTTGCAAGCTGTCTTGACTGCTGGAGGCTACTGGCGGCGTGTGCCAGATATTGTGCTTTGAGTGCGCTGTTGTCGGCCTTTTTCGATGCCTCCTCATAGCTTTCCGCTGCCTGCGCAAACTGATTTTTGTTCACAAGGCAGTCACCAGCACCAGCCAGTGCCGCCGCTGCAAGGTCATTATTTGCAATCGATACGGTTTTAAAAACATTCAGGGCACGGTCATACTCCCTGTTGGAGTAATACGCATTGGCCAGAAGCAGATTGGCCATGTTGCCGCTGGGGGTGCCTGTATATTTTCCGGCATACTCTTCAGCAATTTTTTTCAGACCGGCTACATGGCCTTTCCCGTTGATGGCCACACCATACTCTCCCGCATCAAGCAGTGGCGCTATCCTTGAGAGTTGCATCGCAGCCTCGAGTTCATAAGCTTTCTGCTGTCGTACCCAAAAGAAGGTGCTGGCACCGAGAGTGAGCAGCGACACAAGGGTTGCGATAAGTGCGCTTTTATATTTAATGGCATAGTAAAGAAAATTCTCTTCGGTCGATGGTTTTACGCTTTGTTCCATAAGGTCGATTTTGGGTTGTCAGCTTTTGTCCGCAATGGTCCTCAACCTAAGCAAGTTTGTTTGATTTTCAAAATATGAGCAGAGCATCAGTTTATCACAGGCTCGCAGAGTCTTTAAGGTTGCGCAGCGAGCGGTAATCTGAAGAGATCAACAGCATTTTTGGCAATTGCGGTTGCCGCTGCTTCAAGCGGGATCTCCCTGATGCGGGCAATGGCCTCTGTGACGGTGCGAACGTAGGCCGGTTCGTTCCGTTTTCCCCGATGCGGCACAGGCGCAAGGTAAGGTGCATCAGTCTCCGTGAGCAGATCATCAAGCGAAACAGCTCTGACCACTTCGGGTAGAAGAGAGCGTTTATAGGTGACGGTGCCGGGAACGGAGAGCTTGAACCCTTTGCGGATACAGGTTTCGGCAATCTCCATGTCGCCCGAAAAGCAGTGCATGACACCCCTCAGGGCCGAATGGTTCTCCTCCGAAAGAATGAGCAGCATATCCTGCCAGGCATCACGACAATGGATAACCACCGGCAGGTCGAGCGAGCGGGCCAGCCGCAGCATCTCCCGACAGGCCGCTTGCTGGGCTGACGGGTTATAGTCGGGATAGTGGTAGTCGAGACCGATCTCTCCAATGGCGACAACTTTTGGCTGTCGAGCCAGATGCGCCAGCTCTTCAAACACACTCTCGCTGACGGGATTTGTCGCCTCATGAGGGTGCAGGCCAACATTGGCGTAGATAAAATCAAAGCGTTGGGCAAGCTCAATTGATTTTCTGCTTGACGCGACATCAGTGCCCGGGTCAACAAGCAGGCTGATCATATTGTTTTTAAGGCGCTCAATAACCTCAAGTCGATCCTGATCAAACTCAGGAAAGGAGAGATGGCAGTGTATATCAACGAACATCGGTTGTAGATGCAAGGCTTCCGTCAGGAAAAAGTTTCTGGTGAAAAATAATCAAAATGCAGGCACCGACAGAGATAGCTGAGTCAGCAACATTAAAAATAGGCCAGAGTGAGAGGTAAAAACCAAAGATATGGCCATTGTAAAGATCGAAGTAAAGAAAGTCAACAACCCTGCCAATGGTAATTCGGTCAATCATATTGCCAATACCGCCACCGGTGATAAGAGCAAAAGGGACAAGAAACAGCGGAGTGCGGTTTTTTGATCTCAGGACATAGACAAAGACAACTGCTGTAATCAGCGCGGTCAGGAGAAAAAGCACTGCCGGTGGCGCAAATTCAAGGCCAAAGGCAATCCCCCTGTTCTCCGCGTAGGTGAGCGAGAAGAGGTCGGGAATAATTGAGATACTCTGGGCTTTATTCTTCAGATAGGCTATGGCCAGTTTTTTTGTCAACTGATCCGCCGTGATCACCAAAAGAAGAAGAGAGAAAAACCATTTCATGAGTCAGCGTTATTATTGTTGAATCTCCCGCAGAAGCTCCTCCCTTACCCTGCTTGTCGGCATCGGCAGAGCAGTCCAGAGCGTAAAGGCCAGCTCAGCCTGCCCGATCAGCATCTCGATGCCCGGTATGGTTGTGGCTCCAGCGAGTTGAGCTGCCTGCAGGAGGGGAGTGTCAAGAGGGTTATAAACCATGTCGTACACAATCTGGCCTGGAGAGAGCAATTGACGGTCAAGGGGGAGGGGGGAGCTGTTATTTCCTCTTGTGCCGAGAGGAGTTGCATTGACAATGAGGCGACAATCCCTGATTTCTTCGACACTCTCCCGCAGGAGTATGGTGACAGGGAGAGCACTGGCGTAACCGCTCTCCTCAAGTTGGCACCGGGTTTTTTCCCGATCGCGGACAAAGAGGAGAATCTCCTCTGGCGCAAAAAACTGGTTGAAAGCCTTGATGGCAGCCAGCGCGGCCCCTCCTGCGCCGAACAGAGAGACCCTTTTACCGCTTATGCTCTCACGGTGTGGCAGAAGGGGAGCAGCAAACCCGCCAATGTCGGTGTTGTGCCCCACAAGCCTCCCGTTGTCATTGACGATCGTGTTGACCGCCTGAATAGAGGCCGCCTCCCCGGAGAGTTCGTCAAGAAACGGAACAACCGTTTTTTTGTAGGGAATGGTGACACTGAACCCGCCAATGCCAAGTGCTTTTGCCCCTTGCAGTGCGGCTCCGACCAGTTCAGGAGAGGGAATGTTGAAGACGGTATAGTGGCATGGAAGCTCAAGCAACCGGAAGGCACTGTTATGGATGAGCGGAGAGTATGAATAATCAACGCTCCGCCCGAGAAGAGCAAAGATTTTTGTCGCTCTCGTCATGAAATGCCGAGCATTCTTCTCACGGAATCCTGCTGATAGAGTTCCGGAAAGGTGCTCTGAAACAGCTCTTTTTTCTCTGGATCAATCTTGAACGCCTTGCTCAGTGCTTTCAGTGTGCTGAGTTTATCGCCCATAGCAAAATATGCAGCAGCAATCTCAAAATGAGCGTCGGCGGACAATGGCTGAAGTTTCAATGACTGGTGCAGTGCTTCAAGAGAGGCATTGACCAGCCCGCCTTCACGAAGCACAATAGCAAAATCAACCCAAATCTGTGGATTATCAGGCTCAAGTAAAATAATCTGCTGGTAAGTGGCCACTGAATCATCAAGATGGTCAAGATTGTACTCTATCTCCGCTTTCAGAAGAAGAAAATCAATGCTGTCATCTGTTGTTTTCAGTGCCTCCAGGGTTGCCTGGTATGCCTCTTCATACTCATCAAGAGCCTCATGGCAGCAGGCCATCGCAAACCAGGCATCAGCAAATTCAGTGCTGATGGAAATGCAGCGACGATAGCAGGGTATTGCCTCGGCGTACCTTTCCAGCTCTTCGTAGGCAATACCGAGATTGTAGAGTGCGTTGATATCATCCGGATCATATTCGAGCGTTTTCAGATAGCTTTCAGCCGCCTCTTCAATACGTCCGGTGATGGCAAGCACGTTTGCGCGGTTGTACCATGCAGAGCTGAAATCATCCGATATGGCGAGTGCCATATCGTAACAGTCGAGAGCCTCGTCAAAGCGCTTCATTTTGCTCAAGACAAGGCCATTATTGTACCAGGCGTTGACGTTGTAGGGGTCATGATCCACCGTGTTGCGGTAACAACTGGTGCTCTCCTCAAGCTTGTCAAGCACATCCTTGCAGTAGGCAAGCTCATACCAGGCATCGGCAAACTCTTTGTCAAGCTCAAGAGCTTGCTCAAAATCAGCTTCTGCCTCATCAAATCGTTCAAGCCGCTGCAGAATGATGCCGCGATAGTAGTAATACTCCTTTTCGAAGAAGCTGTCGATGACGCTGTCGTTAATCTCTTCAAGTGCCTCAAGAAAATTGCCGGTGTTGAAGTAGCCCAGCGCAAGGTTAAGGCGCATTTCGCTGTCGGTGGGGCTGAACGCCACCGCTTTCAGAAACGACTCAAGCGCCTCGTCGAAAAAGCCGTTCAGCGTCAGGCAGTTGCCAAGGAAAAACCAGCTCTCCGAGTTTGACGGGGCAATATCTGCCAGCCGGCGGGCAAGTGCCAGAGCCTCGAGGTGAAAACCATCCTCATTATACTGGGTGATACGCTCAAGAAGCTCTTCAGAATCAAATAATGAATCAAGTCCATCAAGGTCAGGCCGCTCTTTTCCTGATGCTCCCGTTGGTTCAGATCGATTATCATCGAAAAAATCGGGCATATTCATAAACGCACTATCAAGAATTTCTTTATCTCTCGTCACTCTTCGCATCGTCCCCAAATATAACAGAATTGTTCGTAAGAAAAACATTCCGGCAAAGGAGGGAAAATTTCATGGACGGTAAAAATGGTTGATGGCTTCGGCCACTTTTACTCCCGCGACAGCCTGAAGCTCTTCGAGGGAGGCCTTCGCAACACCCTCCGTTGAGCCAAACTGCCTCAGCAACTTGAAGGCAGTCTTTTCTCCAATACCGGCAATGGTGGTGAGCTCTGTCTGAAGCGTTCTTTCGGTTCTTGATTGTCGATGATAGGTAATGGCAAAACGGTGTGCCTCATCGCGGAGTTGCTGGAGGAGTTTGAGTGCTGGTGAGGTTTTTGGCAAATTAAACGGATCTGAAGAGTGCGGCGTAAAGATCTCCTCAATCCGTTTTGCCAGACCAATGACCGGAAGAGAGAGGTTCAGTGCCTCAAGGGTGTGAAAAGCGATGTTGACCTGTCCCTTTCCGCCATCGACCACAATAAGGTCAGGCAACGGTAGCTCAGTGGAGAGAGAGCCGCTGTAACGCCGCCGGATCACCTCCGCCATGGCGGCATAGTCGTCCGAGCCTTCAAATGATCGCATTTTAAATTTGCGGTAATCCGATTTTTTTGCTTTTCCCTTCTCAAAACAGACCATGGAGCTGACATAATCGCTGCCCTGAAGGTGGGAATTATCAAAACACTCAATGCGTTGTGGCAAATTTGGCAGATGGAGCAGCTCCTTGAGAGCGGTCAGGCCGAAATGCTCCCGTGCCGCTTCACCCCTTTTCTGTTTCTGGATAAGATACTCCTCCAGATGGTGCCGCGCATTCTGACGGCACATCTCCACCAGGTGAGCCTTTTCACCAATTTGCGGCACCACAAAGCGGATCTGTTTTTTCTCCTGCTGTTTTTCTGCAATCAATGCTCTCAGCATCTCCTCCTCCTCACTCCCCAGCGGCTCTTGCAGAAGAATTTCATCAGGCACCCCTTCCAGAGTTTCGATATAATATTTTTCAACCACTCTCGCTTGCAGGCCGGAATCACTCTCCCCATCGGTATTGTTCATGTAGATGCGCTGTGACCCGAGAAGTTTGCCTTCCCGGATCTTGAAGATGACACCGCATCCATCATCCTCTCCGGCGGCCACGGCAAAAACATCTCTATCCGCTCCATCGCCAGCCACCACCTTTTGGCGTTCCGCGTAACGTTTCAGGCTGTCGAGCTGTGCTTTAATCTCCGCAGCCTGTTCAAACTTCAACTCCCTGGCATGAAGCAGCATGGATTCTGTGAGTGATCGGAGAGTGGCGGCGGTTTTTCCTTTCAGCAGCCTGACGATTTCGTCAATCATCTTTTGATACTCCTCTTCCGATTGTAGCCCTTCGCATGGCCCCTTGCACTTGTGGATATGGTAATCGAGGCAGAGCTTGTATTTTTTTGAGGCGATATTTTCATCGCTCAGGCGGTGCTTACAGCTTCGAACCGGAAAAATTGAACCGATCAGATCAAGGATTGAGCGAAGTTGACGAGCTTCGGTATAGGGACCAAACCAGGTCGCTCCATCTTTCCGTCGCTGGCGCGAAAAGATAATTCTCGGGAAAGGTTCATTGGTGATAACGAGGTAGGGATAGCTCTTGTCATCCTTGAGATTGATATTATAGCGCGGTTTCAGCTCCTTGATCAGATTATTTTCAAGAATAAGCGCCTCAACCTCCGAAGAGGTGATAATGACCTCGAAATCTTCTATGTGAGTCACCAGCACCAGCGTTTTTCCGAAAAGCTGCTGCCTGTTGCGGAAGTAGGAGCGAACCCTGTTGCGGAGGTTCTTGGCTTTTCCGACATAGATCACCCGGCCACTCGCATTTTTGAACTGGTAAACACCAGGTGACGTTGGCAGTGTGCTCAGCTTCTCCTCAAGTGCTCTTTTTATCTCTGGTTGGGCGCGAAACTCATCCTGGCTATCCATTGCTCATCGGGGGCTGGTTATTCTTCTTCTGATGTTCAGTCTCTTCTTTTTTGCCGGAAAAACGAAAAGCCACACTCAAGATGCGGCTTTTCGTTGAAAAAAAGAACAGATATGGTTTTTAATGGCTATGCAATGACATCGTACTCACCTTTCAGCGCAAACACTCCAAAGGTAATGAGGCTGAATGAGATGATCGGCATAAGCACAACAATCACGATCGACCAGAAAATCCAGTTCTCTTCACTGGGTTTTGCGGCGATCTCTTTCATGGCTTGCATGATCACCAGCGGGATAATTCCTACTCCCATAAGTGACCAGACAATTCCGAACAGTCTTTTAATGACAGACATAATAGATGAAATTAAATGGTTCTTGGTTACTCAACGTCCATGTTGTTGGTTTTGTTTGAGATATAGAGCATGCCGATAACAAAGCTTACGCTTGCAATCAGTATCGGATACCACAGGCCAGCAAGTGGATCTGCAGGAGGAAGACCCGGGGCTGGGCGTGTTGCTTCAACAAGACGGGTTGAGATAAGCGGAACAAGACCGCCGAAAACACCATTGCCGATATGGTACGGCAGAGACATTGAGGTGTAGCGGATGCGTGTCGGGAAAATCTCAACAAGGAATGCTGCAATCGGACCGTACACCATCGTGACAAAAATCACCTGGACAAAGACAAAACCGATCATTTTGTAGTAGATCTCTTTAGGCAGGATAACTGATTTTTTCTTCTCCGGCTTCAGTTTGCCTGCTGCGGTAAGTGCAGCTTTCTTTGTTTCGTCAAGCGGAACGGTGGTCTTGACAGTCTCGTTGTAGGTTGTTCCATCAGCATAGGTTTTGTTTGTTACGATGGTCGTCACCGTATCGGTTCCTTTTACCTCTACTTTCGGGTCAGAGACTACTGTCTTTTCAATGACCTCTGTTTTTTGTTTAAGATCGGCATTGTTGTACATCATGGTATAGATAGGTCGGTATGAAACAACGGCGATAAGCATACCGGCCATCATGATGTACTTGCGCCCGATTTTGTCGGAGAGGGCACCGAAGAGAACAAAGAAAGGTGTACCAAGAACCAGGGCAACCAAAATAATGGTGTTGCTCTGCTCAAATTCGATGTTACAGGCATTCTGCAGGAAGGAGAGCGCATAGAACTGACCGGTGTACCAGACGACACCCTGACCTGCGGTTGCACCGAGCAGGGCAATAAGTACCATCTTCAGGTTATCCTTCTGCTTGAAGCTCTCAGCAAGCGGGTTGGCTGAGGTTTTCCCCTCTTTTTTCATCTTTGCAAACATCGGAGACTCCGACATTTTCAGGCGGATGAAGATTGAGACTCCAACAAGGAATGCTGAAACAATGAACGGTATGCGCCATCCCCAGTCTTCGAAGACTGGAACAGTGAGCGTCTGGCGGACAACAAGAATAACGCCGAGCGCAAGAAAGAGTCCCAGAGTTGCAGTTGTCTGGATAAAGCTGGTCCAGAAACCACGCTGTCCATCAGGGGAGTGTTCCGCAACATAAGTGGCCGCGCCACCATACTCACCTCCAAGAGCAAGACCCTGCAGTAATCTCAGAAGGAAGACAATAGCCGGCGCAAAGAAGCCGATCGTTTTGTAGCCGGGAACAAGACCAATGGCAAAGGTGGAACCGCCCATGATCACCAGGGTCACAAGGAAGGTGTATTTCCGGCCGATAAGGTCACCAAGGCGGCCAAAAAAGAGGGCACCAAAGGGACGAACCACAAAACCGGCAGCGAAGGTTGCCAGTGTGGCCAAAAGAGCCGCAGTCGGGTTATCCTTCGGGAAAAACTGTTCAGAGATTATTTTCGCGAGAGTACCGAAAATATAAAAGTCATACCACTCGATGAGTGTTCCTACCGAGGAGGCAGCAATAACCCGTCGGGTGCTGCTGACCTCTTCGGTCTGGTAAGCATTATCTCGTGCCATAAAAATGAGCTTTGATTGTTGAAAAAAATATGGTGAACCTTTTGCTGGTCAAATGCCGAAAGACCGCTACTATGCTTACTTGATAAACTCGTGTTCGTTTTCCTTGACCACAAGCACCGGGCATGGAGCACGGCGTATGACATGTTCCGCAACGCTGCCAAGAATCATCCTCTTCAGACCACGGCGACCGTGTGAACCCATGATGATGATATCTGCCTCCTGACGTTTTGCATAATCAAGAATACACTCCTCGGCAAATCCCTCATAAATAACATAATCAGCCACAATACCTGCCATATCCTCCTCTTCAATCAATGCGACAAGCTTCTGTTCCTCTTCAGCCCGCTCCTTCTCCAGTCCGTGTGAATAGTTGATTGAGGGGTCATTCTCAATAACGCCGACAAGAAAAACCTGGCCATTGGACAGTCTTGCAAACTCATTGGCGTATTGCAGCGCTTTGCGCGACAACTCTGAGAAATCAACCGGGCAGATGATTTTCTTGATGGTAATCATAGTCCGCTGTTCTGTTTAGGTTATTTAAATAAACTCCATTCTTTGTGCTCAAATCAAAATAACAAAATAAACAAAAAAAAGCCGCAGTCGCCCACGGCTTTTCTCAAAAGAGAGTGACCCTTTAGAAGGTCACCGTGGTATAAAGCTCAGCGCGAAGCTGGTTGTTTGGAGTTGTGCTTGCTCCGGCAACATCTTTTCCGCTGGCACGGTATCGCAGTGTTGGTGTCAGATTAACGTTGCTGGATCCTTCGTGGAGCTTGATGTTGTACTGTGCCCATACAAAGACGTTGTTATAGGTGACATCAGCCAGCTTGTCGCTGGTGTGGTTATAGTCAATCCACGCCATTGCCGGACCGGACTCGCCTTTCAGCCTGAGGAGGTATCCACTGTAATCGATCGTCTCAGTAACCAGCGGAGATGAAGCCCTGACACCCTTGCTGTCTTTGCAGATGGTGTAGAAAGCACTGACACCGATTTTAGAATCACCTGCAGGTATAGTTGCGTTGGCCCCAAAAGTGTTTGGAGATATTTTCTGATAGATGGCTCCCTGTACATCAGTCAAAGAGATGACTGCCTGTGGTTCGATAGTGACATCACCAAGTTGATTTTTGTAACTAATATGCAGCGCATATCCATCGTTGAGAAGGCCATCACCTGTTGCAGCAGTGTTTGCTGTTATAGAATTGTTGTCAAGCACAACAAGCGTGGTATTCAGGTTTCCATCGCCAAGTTTCGTGTTGTAGTTGATACCAAAAAAACGATCAAAGTTCCATGTTGCAACAGGAACGTCAACAGCGTAGATTCCACCAAGTGCGGTCGGAACTGCGTAAAGCGCAAGATCAAAAATTGGGTTGTTGAAGCTGTTGAGAGGCAGGCGACCAATTTTGTAACTGCAACAGCCCTCATTACGTCCAAAGTAGAAGTTTGAAATCTGGAGCGGATATTTTTCTGTATTATCAGTGACACCGACTGTTTTCGTACCGCTCACCGTCGCCCATGAACCAGCAGCATCCTCGTTTTGGGCAAGTGCATTAAAGAAAAAACCGTCGCCAAGATCTGCCGCCGCTTTCAGACGAATACGGTACTGATATTTAACATCGTCACCGGTCGAATTGCTATTAAACTCAGCTCTTCCACGAATAGCAGCGTCACCGCTGAATTTCAGTTCAGCCGATGCCGGTGATGCGTATGACAACACTGCAAACATTGCAGCAAGGGATAGCATTTTCTTCATCTTTCTTTCTCCGTTAGGTTATGTGTGTGTGTATACAATTAAAAATGTCCAAGGCCTTGATTACATCAGAAGTCCAGAAAAAGCATTTTATCGAGAACTGTATTACTCGTCTAAAAGTTTAAATTTAAAACAATATCTTGAAAAGATTTGCATAATCTTTTCAAGATGTGCAAAATTTGGCGTTATTAAGCTGAGAAAAACCTCTTTTCTGAATCTTTTGTACGACTGATAATGGATTACAGTCACTTGTTCATGGCCAACGCATCATCTTATAGAGTTAGGTCTCCATGATAACATTCACAACTCAAGAATGACCCCGGCGGCGGCAAAGCTCTCGGGGTGGTAAAAATACATCCCATGGCGGCTGATGCCTGAGTAATAGTTGCAGACGACCCTCACCTTTTCCAGTCCGATTCCACTGAGGCGTATGCCTGCCTGCAGATTGCAGCTTCCCCGGTGCCCTCTTGTGGCCTCAAGTGATTGCTGCCATAGAGGTAACAGTTTAAAATCCGCAGCAATAAAGGTGTTGCCGGGGGTGGAGAGCTCTGCTCCTGCCTGCAACGAGTGTGGATTGATCCCCTCTGGAATGGTGTGGTACAGGTACTGGTAACCGGCATAGACCCGGAGCTCTGGCGAGCTGAGCGCCAGCACGACATTGATAAACTCCCTGCTGTAGGTGAAGGGAATGGTGCCTGACCAATCGCTTTGCTGCGTCCACTGGCTGGCATCGGCGTTGTAGTGCCCGTCTTCGAAATGGGCAGAGATGTGGCTCAGTCGCACCCGTGCGCTGAAGGTGTCGAAGGGGAGCAACTCGCCGTTGTAGGGTTTTTTCCAGCTTGCGTTGAGGCCAAACAGGTAGTCGATGGCATCAACAGGAAACTTGAATTCATTACTCCGTTTCAGGCGTGACCAGGTTCCAAAATCGACACCTGCGGCAAATTCCTTGCTGTCGCTCAGATAGAGGTCGGACGAAGTGCCGATATCAAGTTGCAGAGCCCTTTCGTTCAATGAGGGCAACACCGCCACTCTTGGTTCCAGCGGGTCAGCCAGCAGAGGAGCAAAGAGCGTTTTTGATGCGTTGTACTGTTCAGCAACGGCTGTGTTGTTCGCGGCAAAAAACGCCAGAATGACAAAGCAAAGCGCGCTGAAGAGAGTTTTCATATTTTTCATCTTGTTTCATTAAGAGTTGCAATGTCACAGTTTACTGGCCCAACAAGGTTTTCAGTACCGCCATGCGGATTGCAACGCCATTGGTCACCTGTTCAAGTAAAACGCTTTTCGAATAGCCCGGTGGCTGTATGCGGTCGGCAACATGGTTCGATATCTCAATCTCCCGATTGATCGGTCCAGGATGGAGCACCAGAAGGTGCTTCTGCATCCGTTCCAGCCGTTCATCCGTAAGGCCATAATGGACGGAGTACTCTTCAAGGGAGGGGAGATATCCACCGGTAGCACGTTCAAGCTGCAGGCGCAGCACGATGGCGGTGTCCGCCCAGGCAATAGCCCGGTCAAGATTGGTGAAGAGGGTGACACCCAGTCGGTCGGCATCGGGGGGCATCAAGGTTACCGGGCAGCAGAGTGCCACCTCCGCTCCAGCCGTAAGGAGTCCGTAAATATTGGAGCGGGCAACGCGGCTGTGCAGCACATCGCCAATAATGACGATTCTCAGCCCTTCGATTTTTCCAAAATATTCACGAAGCGTAAACATGTCGAGGAGCGCCTGGGTCGGATGCTCATGCGACCCATCGCCAGCATTGATGACGTTTTTGCTGGTAATGCCTTTGATCATATCGGCGGCTCCCGAAGAGGGGTGGCGCAGCACAAAGGCATCCACCTGCATTGCCTCAAGGTTTTTTATCGTATCGCTCAAGCTCTCTCCCTTGCTGACACTGCTTGATGAGGCACTGAAGTTCAGCGTCCCCGCTCCAAGATTGCGAGCTGCTATTTCAAAGGAAAATCTGGTGCGAGTTGAATTTTCAAAAAAGACCAGCGCAATGCGCTTGTTGCGAAGAGATTGTTCAAAAGAGGGGTTTTCGTTGCACAACTCCCTTTTGAAACCGGCGGCCATGTCGAGAAGCATGGCAATGTCACTGGCCGGAACATTACATAATCCTGTAAGGTGCTTCAACTCTTGCCTTTATTTGCTCTGTTGCAGGAAGAAATTTTTTTCAAATGTACAATAAAAATTGATGATCATGAACTACCTTACATGATATTGTCACCCAGGAGGAGGCAGGAACTCCGCCGGGGGTGAAAGAGTAACAATTGTTCAGAGTTGTCCATTATGCACGAAATGAGTATTGCGCTTTCAATCGTTGAAGCTGTTGTGGCTCATGCTCAAAAAGAGGGGGGCGTTGGAATTTCGGAGATAGAGCTGCTTGTTGGCAAACTTGCCGGCATTGAAGCCGATGCCTTGACGTTCTGTTTTTCAGCCGCCGCAGCGGGAACCCTTGCCGGGGAGGCTCGGCTTGTTCTTGAGGAGCCGGAGGGGGTTGGAGAGTGCGGGGAGTGTGGCCTGCGATTTCCGGTAAATTTTTATTATGCGGAGTGCCCGGAGTGCCGCTCACTTCGAATAACAATTGTCTCCGGTGAGGAGTTTCTTATTCAATCAATAACGATCGATGAGAGGGGAGAGTAAAAGCATGTGCAACACCTGTGGTTGTTCGGATGATGGCGGAGCGGTGCTCCGCAAGCCGGGAGAGAGCGATTATCACGTTCATGTTGATGATGGTGGAGCAGGAAAGCATCATACTCATGGCGAAGTGGAGCGGAGTGAGGAGGCCCATCACCAAGAAGTGCACCACGATCATCACCACGATCATGATCACCATCATCATCATGAAATAAGAAGCCGACATGTGCTGCTGGAGGAGGATGTGCTCCTGAAAAACAATCTTCTTGCCGAAAGGAATCGTGGATATTTTGAGGCAAAAGAGATTGTTGCCCTCAATTTTCTCAGCTCGCCGGGCTCTGGAAAAACTTCACTGCTTGAAACGATCATTCCACTCCTGCAGCAGCGCCTGCCGGTCGCTGTTATTGAGGGCGATCAGCAGACCACCAATGATGCAGACCGTATTCACGCCCTCGGAGTGCCGGTGATCCAGATCAATACCGGTTCTGGTTGTCACCTTGACGCACTGATGATCCAGAGAGCATTACACGAGATGGAGTTGCAGGAGCATTCGCTGCTCTGTATCGAAAATGTCGGCAACCTGGTCTGCCCGGCACTTTTTGACCTGGGCGAGGCCTTGAAGGTGGTGATTATCAGTGTGACGGAGGGCGATGACAAGCCTCTCAAGTATCCAACCATGTTTCATGAGGCTGATCTCTGCATTCTGAACAAAATCGACCTGCTTCCCTATGTTGAGTTTGATGTGGCCAGGTGCCGCCAGAATGCCATGCGGGTAAACCATCATCTCGAATGGTTTGAGCTGTCGGCAAAAACCGGAGAGGGGGTGGCCGAGTGGCTGGAGTGGCTCGAGAAGCGGTTGAAACTGCTTTGACACCTTGAACGCTGAAAGCCGTCGCCGCCTGCTGGTTCATGGCATGGTGCAGGGAGTGGGGTTTCGTCCCTTTGTCTATCGTCTTGCCATCGGGTATGGGCTGAAAGGGTTTGTGCGCAATACGCACACCGGGGTACTGATTGAGGTGCAGGGCCCAGGGCAGCTTTTGGAGAGCTTCTGTTCCTCAATCCGGCACGGCACTCCACCACTGGCTCGCATTGAGGCAATCGAAGAGAGTGCGCTTGATTGTTGTGAAGAGGCTGACTTTCATATCGGGGACTCAACTGCTAGTGATGCGGTTGAAACACTGATAGCACCGGATATTGCGCTTTGCAGCGATTGTCGTCGCGAACTTCTCGATCCGGCTGATCGCCGATTTCGATATCCCTTCATCAACTGCACCAATTGCGGCCCCCGCTACACCATTGTCGAGAGCCTCCCCTACGACCGTCCTTCCACCTCCATGCGCTTTTTCACCATGTGCCCGGAGTGTGAACGGGAGTATCATGATCCTCTCGACCGTCGTTTTCATGCGCAGCCCAATGGCTGCCCGGTGTGCGGCCCGGCGCTTCTGCTGCTTGATGCGGCTGGTTTGCCGATGATGACGGCTGATGTGGAGCCGTCCACTTGTGCCACTGAGTCTCCAAAGCCGTTGGCAGGTGATGCTGTAACAGAAGCGGTTGTGATGCTTGAAGAGGGGCATATTCTTGCCTTGAAGGGGCTTGGAGGTTTTCATCTTGCTGTTGATGCGAGCAATGAGAGTGCCGTAAGGAGGCTTCGGGAGCGAAAGGGGCGTGAAGCAAAGCCTTTTGCGGTGATGATGCGTGATATCGTTCAGGTCAGGAGCTGGTGCGACGTGAGCGAGGGTGAGCTTGCCGCCTTGACCTCAGCAGAGGCACCCATTGTGCTTCTCAACAAGAGAGCGGGCAGTATGCTGGCACCATCCGTAGCACCGGGCTACGATCGAATCGGAGTCATGCTTCCCTATACCCCTCTGCATACCCTGCTCTTCGAATCGGGGCCCGACCTGCTGGTAATGACCAGTGCAAATTTCAGCGAAGAGCCCATTGTCAACGACAATGACGAAGCACTCTCACGCCTCACAGGAATTGCGGATGCATTTCTGCTTCACAATCGCCCCATCTACCTTAAATGTGACGATTCGGTAACCATCCATCTCTCAGGCGAACTTCGTCATAGCAGGCGGAGCAGGGGATATGTGCCGGCACCAATCACTCTGCGTAAAGGTGGGGCCACGGTGCTTGGAACCGGAGGAGAGCTTAAAAATACTGTCACTCTGTTGAAAGGCACTCACGCGCTGATGAGCCAACATATCGGTGACCTGAAAAATTTTGAGGCATACCGCCATTTTGAACAGGTTGTTGCCCACTTGCAGCACCTTTTTCAAGCCACGCCGGAGCTTGTGGTGCATGATCTCCACCCCGGCTACCTGACGACACAATGGGCGTTACGCCAGAATATTCCTCTGCTGGGCGTTCAGCACCATCATGCCCATCTGGTTGCCTGTCTTGCTGAAAACAGGGAGGAGGGCCCTGCCATCGGGCTGATTCTTGATGGTACAGGCTACGGAAGCGATGGCACAATCTGGGGCGGAGAGCTGCTGATTGGCGATGCCGCCGGAGTGGAGCGTTTCGCCTCGCTGGAGTCCATGCCGCTGCCGGGTGGTGATGCGGCGGTGATTCATCCATGGCGTTTGGCGCTTGGTTATCTTCACAGAAGCTGCGTCGATATGCCTGAGCTGCCGTTTATGAAAGGGAGGGGGATTGCGCAGGTTCTTGAGCTGCTCGAAAAAAAGGTGAACATTGTTGAAACATCAAGCTGCGGCCGTCTCTTCGATGCCGTCGCCGCGCTCTGCAACCTGCGGGGAGAGATCAGCTATGAAGGAGAGGCTGCCATGGCGCTGATGCATGCTGCGGGAGGGGTAGTGGGAGAAAAAGAGTTTCGCTCTGCATTGCGTGAAGAAAAAGGTCGCTGGATCATGCAGGTGTCACCAATGATTCAGGATATTGCTACGGCATTGCAACAAGGGATGCCCGTCACCGAAATCAGCCAAAGATTCCATCGCACGCTGATATCCTGCTTTCTGGAGATCATTGGCAAAGCCGCCAACGCTGCCGGTATAAAAACAGTCGTATTGAGCGGAGGGGTTTTTCAGAACGAGCTTCTCTTTGTTACCTTGTTGCATGAGCTGCAACAGGCAGGCTACAGGGTGCTCACTCACGCGCGTATTCCCCCCAATGATGGTGGCCTTTCGCTTGGCCAGGCGATAATCGGGCGGCGTATGTTGTCTTGAACCATGATTCGCCTGATTTGCTTGATGATATGATTGATTGATTGGTTGCACAATGTGGATAAGTCTTGAACCATGATTCGCTTGATTCGCTTGATGACATGATTGATTGATTGGTTGCACAACGTGGATAAACTCAAAAATCAAGGTAATCCTGTAATCAAATAAATCAAGGTTCAGAAACTATTTGATGAAAAACAGGTCAATACATCTTATCACTAACGTTCTCTTTCCCTGTAACCAATGTGTCTCGCTATTCCCGGAAAACTGATCGAACTTACGACGGAAAATGGCCTGAAAATGGGCATTATTGACGTGAACGGTTCAAAAACAAGAGCCTGTCTTGAATATGTGCCCGACATCAAGGTGGGGCAGTATACCATTGTTCATGCCGGATTCGCCCTGAAAATAATTGACGAAGAGGAGGCGGCCGAGAGTCTGAAGCTTTGGCAGGAGCTGATCGAGAGCGGAGCATTTCAGCCTGATGACGAGCTTCCTTTACCAGGATCGGTGTGATGCCGACACCAATGAGATATATCGACGAATATCGTGATCCCGGGCTTGCCCGGAAGCTGCTTGATGAGATTCGCAGAAAAGCCACCCGGCGCTGGACGATCATGGAGATATGCGGAGGCCAGACCCACTCAATTTTACGAAATGGTCTGGATCAATTGCTGCCGGAGAGCATCGAACTGGTGCATGGCCCCGGATGCCCGGTCTGCGTCACCCCCCTTGAATCCATTGAGAGGGCTCTTGCCATAGCCGCACGCGAAGAGGTGATTTTTACCAGTTTTGGGGATATGCTTCGGGTGCCTGGTAATGCAAAGGATCTCTTTATGGTGCGCAGCACCGGCGGGGATGTGCGCATTGTTTTTTCCCCACTCGATGCCCTGCAGATAGCCCGTGATAATCCGTCAAAAGAGGTTGTCTTTTTTGCTGTCGGGTTTGAAACCACGGCTCCCGCCAATGCCATGGCGGTCTGGCAGGCCGCGCGTGAAGGGAGAGAGAATTTCTCGGTTCTGGTGAGTCAGGTGATGGTACCACCAGCCATGCGGACCATTCTCTCTTCACCGGGGAACAGGGTTCAGGGTTTTCTTGCCGCAGGGCACGTTTGCGCGGTGATGGGCTATGAAGAGTATGAGCCCGTAGCCCGTGAGTTTCATGTGCCGATTGTCCCGACTGGTTTCGAGCCTGTTGACCTGCTTGCCGGGATTTTGAAAACCGTGGAGCTGCTGGAGGAGGGGAGGGCGGAGGTGGTCAATCGCTACGGCCGTGTTGTCAGCCGTGAAGGCAATCCTGTGGCGCGGGAGATTATGGCAAAAGTATTTGAGGTGATTGATCGTCCGTGGCGCGGGATTGGGATGATTCCCGACAGCGGTCTCGGGCTCAGGGAGGCGTTTGCCCGTTTTGATGCCGAAAAAAAGTTTCATGTTTCCAATATCTGTGCCCGGGAGTCACCACTCTGTATGAGCGGGAGTGTGTTGCAGGGGATGCTGAAGCCCGACGGCTGTCCCGCCTTTGCGAAGGAGTGTACACCCGCGCATCCGCTTGGTGCCACCATGGTCTCCTCCGAGGGGGCCTGCGCCGCCTATTATAACTATCACACTACTGTATCATGACAATCGCACCGACCTGTCCAACTCCCATTATGCAGCACGAAACTGTCCAGATGGCCCATGGCGCGGGGGGGCGGTTGTCGCAGGTGCTCATGCAGAGGGTTTTTATGCCGCACCTCTCCAACGCTTTTCTTGATCTGCTTGATGATCAGGCAAAGCTTGATCTCCCGTCCGGACGAACCGCTTTTACCACCGATACCTACGTGGTGAGCCCGGTTTTTTTTCCTGGAGGTAACATCGGGGAGCTTGCCGTCAACGGTACCGTTAACGATCTGGCTGTGGGTGGTGCCAGGCCGCTCTATCTCAGTGCCGGGTTTGTGCTTGAAGAGGGGCTTCTGCTGGCGGAGCTCGAAACCATTGTCAGGAGTATGGCAGAGGCCGCCCGGCGAGCAGGGGTGATGATTGTGACCGGTGACACAAAAGTGGTTGGCAAGGGGCAGTGCGACAAAATTTTCATCAACACATCGGGCATCGGTGTTATTCGGGAGGGAGTGAACCTCTCCTGTCGCAACCTGAAGGCGGGTGACAGCATTATCCTTTCAGGGACGGTGGGCGATCACGGGATGGCCATCATGACCTCGCGAGAGGGTCTCTCATTCCAGTCGAGGATAACCAGCGACTGTGCGGCGCTCAATGGTATGATTGCCTCCATGCTTGATGAGCAGCCTTGTGCCATCCATGCCATGCGCGACCCGACCAGGGGAGGGGTGGCCGCCACCCTGAATGAACTGGCAAGCTCCTCTTCTGTTGGTATTGAGATCACTGAGAAGACTATTCCGGTCAAACCCGACGTTCGGGGTGCCTGTGAGCTGCTCGGTATAGATCCCCTGCACGTGGCAAACGAAGGAAAACTTGTTGTGGCTGTGGCGGCCGACAACGCCAGAGAGGCGCTCGACCTGATTCGTAGCTTCGACCTTGGCCGGGATGCCGTCATTATTGGCTCGGTGGTTGACGATCATCCCGGTATGGTTGTTATGCGGACACTCTATGGCAGTCGGCGGATTATTGATCTTCCGCTTGGTGAGCAGTTGCCCCGGATTTGCTGAACGTTCCATGTTCAGCACCCTTTTTTCAATGGCAGCTTCACGCTGCTTATATCGCGGGTTAATGCGAAAGAGTTACTGGAAAAAGTTTACTGTGTGCCGCAGGTTGGGCAGAAGCTGTCACGCTGGACTTTGATGGTGCGGATTTTCATGGTGAGGGTGTCGCAGGTGAGCAGGGTATTGGTGAGCGGGGTGCCAATGGAGAGAATATTTTTTATGGCTTCGGTGGCCTGGATTGAGCCGATGATGCCGGGTACGGCGCCAAGGGGGCCTTTGGGGATGGCGGCAGTGGGGGCACCCTCTTCGTGAAAGAGGCAGTGGTAGCAGGCGGTGGCACCGGGGTGGACAGTCATGGTCTGGCCCCGGAACTCCCGGATTCCCGCATGGGAGTAAGGTTTTGCTGTGTTGTGGCAGGCTGTATCTATCAGAAATTTTGAGTCGAAGTTGTCGGTGGCATCGACGATAAAGTCATAAGGCTCAAAAATTTCTGTTGCATTGTTGGCGGTGAGTCGAAAGGGGTAGAGGTTGAGCTTTATCTCAGGGTCAAGGGCAACAAGTATCTCCTTTGCAGAGGCCACCTTGTTTTGTCCGATAGAGTCGGTGGTATGGAGAATCTGGCGCTGGGGTTGCTGAGATCGACCTTGTCGCCGTCCATGATTCCGATGGTGCCGATGCCTGCTGCGGCAAGATAAAAAGCAACAGGGGATCCGAGCCCACCGGCACCGATGACCAGTACTTTTGCTTTGAGGAGCTTCTCCTGTCCCTCCTCGCCGATTTCGCTCAGGGAGAGGTGACGGGCATATCGTTCGCGCTGGTTGTTGTTCAGTGGCATGGCTCTGCTTCAGGAGTTATTGGGGTGGCTGACCTGTCGGCTTCTCTTTCATGATGTATGGTGGCAGATGCTCCGTTATACGAGGGTTCCCAGTTTTTGAAGACCGGATCAATGTTCATTGCGCGCATTGCAGCACAAAACTCCCGGGCGGTGCGATCATCAGATATTTCAAATTGTCCTTTCTCTCTCTGCTCTTCGCTCTCCCCCTCTTCGTTTTCACAATATCCACCGACAGTAGTCTTGCTCTCAACGCTCATTCTGGTAATTCCCAGCCCGGCCATACCGTCACGAAAGGTGGCACTCTCCCTTGTTGAGAGTACCAACTCTGTATCCGGGAGAGCAATGCGGAAGGCAAAGATGATTCTGGCAAGCAGGTGATCGTCCACCGGAAAGGGAGGCTCATAGCCGCCGGTCTGGGGCCTCATGCGCGGGAAGGAGAGGGAGAGGCCGGCTCGCCAGTACGTTCTACCGAGGTGGCGAAGGTGACGGTAGAGGCAGAGAGCATCCTCAACGGGATCGGAGAGGCCAAGCAGTACGCCAAGCCCAACGCTTTTTATTCCCCCTTCAAGGGCGCGTGCCGGAGTTTCGAGGCGGTCGATAAAATCTTTTTTGGGGCCCCAGCGGTGCAGCTCCTCGTATCGTTCCCGGTTGTAGGTCTCCTGGTAGATGGTGATGCCGGTGCAGCCGCAGTCGGCCAGCCTCCGGTACTCGCTGACACTCATCGGGAAGGCCTCAACCGAGACACGTGGCATCTCCTCTGCAGCAATGGCAACGCTCCGGTGGAGATAGTCGAAATCGGCAGCAGCGGTGCGTTCGCCGGTGAGCAGCAAAACGTCGCTGATGCCAAGCTTTCTCATGGCGGCCAGTTCGCGGCGTATCTCCTCCGGTTCAAGACGGTGGCGCGGCGTTTTGCGGTCGGAGGCAAAGCCGCAGTAGGCGCAGCCGCTTGAGCAGTAGTTTGAGAGGTAGAGCGGAGCGTAAAGCGTCATGGTGCGTCCGAAACGGCGCAGGGTCATCGCTCTCGATTCGGCAGCCAGTGCTTCGAGCGAACGGGGTGATGCAGGCGCAAGCATGGCGGCCAGGGCCGCAGTGTCACGCGTGTCGGTAAGCCATTCCGGCAGAGCGTTCATCAGTAGGTTCCAAGAAAAGTGAGTGGGCTGGTTGCCACCGCAGAGCCGCTTTTCTCCATCAGTCCAGCCATGAATGCTTTTCTTCCCGCTGCAACGGCTTCGGCAAATGCCTCAGCCATGACAGGTGGGTTGCCTGCCGCCGCCACAGCGCTGTTGACCAGTACCGCTTCGCATCCCATCTCCATGGCGTGTGCCGCTTCGGAAGGGGAGCGCAGCCCGGCATCGACGATCACCGGAATGGTGCTTTCCCGGATGATAATATTCAGCATTTCGGAGGTGGCAAGCCCCTGTCCGCTTCCGATGGCCGAACCAAGTGGCATCACCGATGCGCAGCCAACCTCCTCCAGCCGCTTGGCAAGCACCGGATCAGCGGCGATATAAGGCATCACCAGAAAGCCCTCCTTTGCCAGAATCCGGGCAGCCTCGAATGTTTCAATCGGGTCGGGCATCAGGTGCTGAGGATTCGGATGAATTTCGACCTTGATGAAGGGGCTCCCCGAGAGTTCCCTGGCAATATGTGCTGCACGTACTGCCTCCGCAGCGGTCGATGCGCCGGAGGTATTGGGCATGAGGGTGATTCCCTCAATGGCCGAAAGGGGGCCGAAGAGGTCATCTTCAGCCTGCTGGCGGTTGAAGCGGCGCAACGCCACGGTGACCAGTTGTGCGCCTGAAGCCCTCACGGCTTCGAGCATCACCCGGGAGTTGCTGAATTTCCCGGTGCCGAGAATCAGGCGCGAAGAGAAAGTATAAGAGCCAAGCTTTAAAACGTCCATAGTTTACAATAATCGGTTAACCACCACCGGCAAAGATAAGCAATTCAACGCGATCTCCTTGTTGAAGCTGGTGGGTAGAGCGGTTTTCGGGGCGGATGATCGCGTCATTAACCACCACCGCCACGCTTTTTCCGTCGGAGCCAAGGATCGAAAGCAGATCACCGACCGACGAATCGGGTGGAAGTGGCTGCTCTTCTCCGTTCAGTGCAATAGTAATTCTTTGTGACATTATTTTTATTATTTCTTTTGTCGTATCCCATAGGTGCAAGCCGTGATACATCCCCACAAACCCCACACCCATATCATTAACCATATCCTGCCATGTCGCTTACGACGTGGTTGGTACGCGATTCCGTGCATATAGGGGCACGACATGTCGTGCCCTTACGGGGTTCCAAGGGCGTTCAGCAGATCAGCCTCCAGATCCTCGGCATTTTCCAGACCGACAGAGAGACGCACCAGATTGTCGGTGCATTTTCGCCGGTCACGCTCCGCTTGCGAAAGTGCCCAGAGCGTCATTTTTGCCGGGGAGGATATGAGCGACTCGACTCCGCCAAGGCTGTCGGCAAGCACGAAAAGCTTGATGGTGGCGAGCAGCTTTTTCACCGCCGGAAGCCCCCCTTTCAGCGAGAATGTTACCATGCCGCCGAAACCGCTCATTTGCGTTTTTGCCAGCTCGTGCTGTGGGTGTGAAGCAAGGCCAGGGTAAAAAACCTGCTCCACCGCCGGATGGCCTTCAAGCATTTTGGCAAGGTGCATTGCGGTTGCCTCATGCTCCTTCATGCGGATCTTCAGTGTTTTCAGGCCGCGCAGAATCAGCCAGCAGTCCCAGGGGCCGGGCACGGCTCCCGCAGCGCCCTGATAGTTTTTGATCGCGGTGTGAATCGCCGTCTCTGATGTTATCACAGCGCCGCCGATAACGTCGCTGTGCCCACCGAGATATTTGGTGGTGCTGTGGACCACAATATCCGCCCCAAGCTCAAGGGGGCGCTGAAAATAGGGGCTGGCGAAGGTGTTGTCCACCGCCAGCAGAATGCCCCGCTCTTTGGCAAGCGAGGCAAGCGCCCGTATGTCGCAAAGCTGAAGCAGCGGATTGCTTGGAGTCTCAATCCAGATCAGCTTCGTCGCCGGTGTGATGCAGGCTTCGTAGCTCTCCATGGATTCATTGTCGGTGTAGCTGGTGGTCACACCCCAGGGGCGCAGAAGCTGCTCAAAAATGCGATAGCTTCCACCGTAAATGTCGTTGCCCGCCACAATATGGTCGCCGGGTTTCAGCACCTGCAGAGCCGCCATGGTTGCCGCTACCCCGGAGCCAAAGGCAAGACCATACTTGCCATTTTCAAGCAGCGCAAGGCTCTCTTCAAGTGCTTTTCTCGTCGGGTTGCCAATTCGCGAATAGAAAAACTCACTCCGCTCGTCAAGGCTGTCGCGTCCAAACGTTGAGGTCTGATAGACAGGAACCGTGACGGAGCCTGTCTGCGGGTCAGGCGCTTGTCCGTCATGGATGGCAAGGGTTTCAAAGTGCATGGAGTGTGGTTTACTTTTCCGAAAAAATGAGGCCAAAGATAACCATTATTATTTCTCATGCTCTCCAAAACGTCACGTTCACCAGGAAAACGTCACGTTTTGAAATGCACAGTGCTATCTCCGCTGAATATGGTTAATCACATCAGCAAGCCGGTCGATCTCATCTTTCGTGTTGTAGAAGGCCAGCGACGGGCGCACGGTGCCCTCAACGCCGAAGCGGCGCAATGATGGCTGGGTGCAGTGGTGGCCCGCACGGACGGCAATGCCTTCGCGGTCGAGCAGCTTGCCAACCTCTTCGTTGGGCAGAGTGTTCAGCACAAAGGAGAGCACGCCCACCTTGTTTCTTGCCGTACCAATCAGACGCAGGCCGGGAATGCGAATCAGCTTTTCGGTGCCGTACTCAGTCAGCTCGTGCTCGTATTGGGCAATGTTTTCAAGACCGATTTTGCGCACGTAGTCGAGCGCGGCACCGAGGCCGATGGCATCGCCGATTGACGGGGTGCCAGCCTCAAATTTGGCCGGTGCCTCGTTATATACCGTCTCCTCAAAGCGCACATCCTTGATCATGTTGCCGCCACCCTGCCACGGGGGCATCACCTCCAGCAGCTCCTTTTTGCCATAGACCACGCCGATGCCGGTTGGTGCAAAAATCTTGTGGCCAGAAAAGACGAAGAAATCGGCATCAAGATCCTGCACGTTTACCGGGATATGCGCTACCGACTGGGCACCATCAATCAGCACCCGTGTGTCGTACCGCTTGGCCAGTTGAATCATCTCCTTGACTGGCAGAATAGTGCCAAGGCCGTTTGATGCCTGTGTCAGCGAGACAAGTTTCGTTCGTGGCCCAAGCAGTTTGGTGTACTCTTCGAGGATGATTTCGCCCCGATCGTTGACCGGTACCACCTTGATGCGTGCTCCCTTCTCCTGTGCGACCATCTGCCATGGCACAATATTGGCATGATGCTCAAGAATGGAGAGCACAATCTCATCGCCGGGCTGGAGAAACTTGCGTCCCCATGTTTGAGCCACCAGGTTTATCCCTTCGGTGGTGCCGCGGACATAGATAATTTCCGAGGTTGACCCTGCGCCGATAAACTGGCGAATCTTTTCGCGAGCCCCCTCATAAGCGTCGGTGGCGCGTGCCGCAAGCGTGTGCGCTCCCCGGTGGATATTGGAGTTGTCGGTAGCATAAAAGTGGGCGACCGCGTTAATGACGCTCAGCGGTTTCTGCGTTGTGGCAGCGTTGTCGAACCATGCAAGCTGTTTTCCGTGAATCTTTTGGTGTAAAACAGGAAAATCCTTGCGAATGGTGGCAACATCAAACCCCTCAGGCTGATGCACAGGCTGGCGTGGTTCGCGCAGAAAATAGTATGGCTCAGCCGGAGCGTCAGGGAGGCTGAAGGGCAGAGAGCTGCCGCCGGGCGTTTCGGGGCTGCCATTCGGCCAGGCTGGCGCTGGTGCCTTGCCGGGGAGTTCGGGGTGGGTGCCGATTGGGCTGTTCAATCCATACCCTGCAGGCGACTCTCCGCCACGAAGCGACTGAAAGACAAACTCCAGCACCGGATCGCCCTGTTGCTCAGTAAACTCCCTGTACAGCTTTTCGGCATAGCACTCACCCTCCGGCTGCGCTGGCAGTGAGCGGCGCAAAAATTTGTCGAAGCCGCCCGGGTTCTCTGTTTTTCCGGAATAGCTCTGTTCGTCAGTCAGCCTGTTGGCGTGGTGCTCCAGCGGTTCCGGCTCTTTTTCGGATGCCGTGGGCAAAAAATAGAAATCCTGCGCCGGCAACAGCGGAGCGGCGTTGGCGGGAGGCTCAGCACCATCCTGCGCCCCAGCATAAGGTACGCCATCAAACAGCGTCGTGGTTGCTGCTGATGGAGCTGTCGCTGCGTCGCTCTCGCTTCGCGGAACACTTCCGGCTTCCGGTGCTTCGTTAAACAGACGGCTCGCAAGCTGCGCAATAAAGGTGGGGTTCAGAGCGTCGCTCCCCTCTCCTGTAATGTTCGGATGTTGATATGCTTCTGGCATAAAGGTACAGTGATAACCCATTGCACTCATGGTCATGAGCTGCAATGGGCTGGTTGGTCAAAGAGCGATTCTATTTTACTTTTGTTCCCGATTTGCGATGCTCGTAATCGTGGTAGTATCCCACTTCGACATTTTCGAGAATTGCAAGTGCATCGTCGGTCAACACCGCCAGCGACGAGTAAAGCGTCAGCAGATAGGAGGCGACACCAAGCTTGTCGAGCCCCATCAACCGTGCCGAAAGGCTTGGGCTGATTTCACCCGGAATTCCCGCCTGATGCAGACCAACCACACCCTGCTCATTTTCGCCGACACGGACAAGGATGATGTTGGTGGTGCCGTGGCCCGACTTGCTGTTTTTGTTGATCTCAAGTTTGTCGCTCGGAATCAGCGGTACGCCACGCCATGTCAACACCGGTGTTCCGAAGAGGTTGATGGTGGCAGGAGGCACGCCGCGCCAGGTGCATTCGCGCTCAAAAGCGGCGATGGCTTTGGGGTGCGCGATAAAGAAGGCCGGTTTTTTCCACACCTTGGTGAGCAAATCATCAAGATCATCCGGTGTCGGTGTGCCATACCGGGTGCTGATGCGCTGACCGGGATCGGCAGAGTAGAGCAGGCCAAACTCTCTGTTATTGATAAACTCCCACTCCTGACGCTCCTTGATGCCCTCAATCGTCAAGCGCATCTGCTGCTCAATCTGGTTGAAGGGCTCGTTGTAGAGGTCGGAGACTCTGGTATGGACGCGGACGACCGTCTGGATAGCCTGCAGCGAATATTCCCTCGGTTTGTTGGAGTAATCGACATAGGTTTCAGGAATTTCAACATCCTCTTCAAAGCCTGCAATCAGGTCGATATGTTTTTCGCCATGCTTGTTGACCGTTGAGCGGATTTTTAGGTACTCGGCAACCGCTGTCTGGAATGAACCCTTGAGAGCGGGAAACTCTTTAAAGAGCTTTTCAATATCAACGCTGGAGAGGGAGAAAAACGATCCTGGTGTGATGGTGCGAATGGTGACGGAGGATGGCTTCCCGGATACCAGCTCCTCTTCGCCATAGTACTCTCCCTCTGAAAGGAGGGCGATGCGCAGATCCTCACCATGCAGCCCCTTGCTGAGAATTTCAACCTGGCCATGGGCAATAATAAAAATTTTGTGGCGGTCTTCGCCCTCAAGAAGCAGGGTGTTGCCCAGTTCAGCCTCTTCAAGCACAAATTTCTGGCTGATGAGGTTGATGATGTCGTTGTCAAACGAGGCAAAAAGAGGGATACTTTTCAGTGCTTCAGGTCTGAAGGAGGCGATACCATCATGAAAGTCGATCCCGATACGCTCTGGTTTCTGCAGCTCTATCTTTGTGCGGTTGACGCGGTAGGTGCCCGAAGAGACATGAACCCACGGGAGCAGCTTCAGCAGCCACCTCGGGGTTATGGAGTTCATCTGGGGCGGCGTTTTGGTCGTATTGGCCAGATTTCTTGCAACGTGGGTCGTTACGCTACGCTGCAGGTGGCTGTTCGTTTCTGGTTGTGTGTTTGACATAGCAAATAATAATGTGTTAATGGTAATCAATAAACATGGTCCGTTTTAAATGCCAAGACCATCCGTGAACGTGGTTTCAACCGCTTTCTGCTGCAATACCCTTGAATCAGGCGGCACACTTCTTGTCTGCCAGACGTTGCCGCCAATAACCGAGTTTCTGCCGATTGTTATTCTGCCGAGAATGTTGGCGTTTGAATAAATCACCACGTTATCCTCGATAATCGGGTGACGCGGCACATTTTTGACCGGATTGCCTTCGTCGTCGAGGGCAAATTTTTTGGCACCAAGGGTGACTCCCTGGTAGAGTCGCACGTGGTCGCCGATAATGCAGGTTTCGCCAATCACGACACCGGTGCCATGGTCGATGCAGAAAAAGTCACCGATATGGGCGCCGGGGTGAATGTCAATACCGGTCTCCGAATGGGCCATCTCCGCAATAATTCTGGGGATCAGGGGCACTCCCAGCGAGAGCAGGGCGTGCGCAGCCCGGTAATTGATCATGGCCCTGATGGACGGGTAGCAGAAGATGATCTCTCCATAGTTCTTTGCCGCCGGGTCACCGTCATAGATAGCTTTCACATCAGTCCAGAGTTTTCTTCTTATTTCAGGCAGTGTTCCAATAAACTGGCGGGCATTTCCTGCGGCTATTTCTGCCGCATTTTCGGAGTTGTTGTGTTCAGTGTCAAAATGCTGAACACTGAGAAGCTGCTCTTCAAGCAATCCATACAGCTTTTCTATCCGTACGCCCAGAAAGTGGTGGCGCGACTGTTTGCGGAGCACAGGACCGCCAAAGTAACCCGGAAAGATTATTGACCGGAGGAGCTCTACAATCTCCTTTACCTTATCAATAGAGGGGAGCGGATGTTCACGATGCTCCGGATCCTCCCTTTCAGTATCATTGGGGGCTGACAATAATTGTATTGCCTCATCAATGATGCCGTTATTGTTGCTGTCCATGTATTAGTAATCTTCCCGGTTCTGGATAAATTTCCCTGGTACAATAAAAGTTATCGCATCAGTAGTTCACTGCGTCATTGTCGAACTGGTAAAGCAGTGTCGAGAGGTAACGCTCACCGGTATCCGGCAGAATGACCACAATACGTTTGCCTGTATTCTCTTCGCGCAGTGCAAGCTGGAGTGCCGCGTAGACGGCAGCACCTGATGAAATTCCCACAATCAGCCCCTCTGTTTTAGCCAGTTGGCGACCGGTGCGAAGTGCATCTTCGTTTTTGACTGGGATAATTTCATCAATAATTGAGGTATTGAGGATATCAGGCACAAAGCCGGCACCAATACCCTGTATTTTGTGTGGACCAGGTTTGCCACCAGCAATAACCTGGGAGTCGAATGGCTCTACAGCCACGATTTTGACATCAGGGTTGCGCTGCTTGAGCACCTCACCAACGCCAGTAATCGTCCCTCCGGTACCAACTCCACTGACAAAAATATCAACATTGCCATCAGTGTCATTCCAGATCTCTTCGGCTGTGGTTTTGCGGTGAATCTCCGGATTCGCAGCGTTTTTAAACTGTTGGGGCAGATATGAATTGTCGTACTCTGCATGGAGTTCGTCTGCCTTTCTGATAGCACCCACCATTCCCTCCGGGCCAGGTGTCAGTACCAGTTCGGCACCGAGTGCCTTCAGCAGATTTCTGCGTTCAAGACTCATGGTTTCCGGCATGGTGAGGATCAGGCGATACCCTTTTGCTGCGGCAATAAATGCCAGTGCAATGCCGGTATTGCCGCTGGTCGGTTCGATGATGATACTATCCTTGTTGAGCAGTCCCTTTGCTTCAGCATCCTCAATCATGGAATAACCGATACGATCTTTGACACTTCCACCCGGGTTGAAATATTCAAGTTTTCCAATAATGGTTGCCCTGGTGTCGTGTTCGCGATTGAAGTTTCCCAACTCCAGAAGAGGAGTGTTACCGATAAGATCGGTCAGTTTTTTTGCAATGTGTCCCATAGCTCTCAGTTATTTATAAGGTTATAAATGAATCAAGGTAATCAATAAATGTACCGATGTAAATCACACAAAAAAGGTAGCTCCCTCTACCGCAAATATGGTATCTCAGATATGATACTCGATATTGTCAATCAATCCTGCCTTGATGGCGTACATGAGCAGTTCCGGACTGCTGGAGACGCCAAGTTTGCGGAAAATGTTCTTTCGATGTGTCATGACGGTATGAAAGCTGATATGTTTTTTTGTTGCAATCTCTTTTGTTGAAAGTCCACTGGCAATTTGTCGGACGATTTCAATTTCCGAAGGTGTCAGAATGCTGATATCTTCAGTAGGCGCATCCTTTTTCAGGAGTATGTCGAGCACCTCTCCCGAGTAGTATTTTTTCCCTTTCAGGGCCGCATCAATGGCCTGCTCAATCTCATCACGCTCGTCGGTTTTCAGGATAATATTTTTGATACCAACGTCATTAAGCTCCTTGATCTTTACAGAGGTGATGGCGTTTGTCAGAATAATTGTCACTGTTTCCGGATGTCTGTTTTTCAGCTCACCCAGCTCACTGATTGAATCATAATCGAAAAGAGCATAATCAGTGATGACCAGGGCAATCACCTCCTTTTCAAGATATTGTTGCAGGCCACTCTTCGTTGATACCGTATAAAACGCACGGAACTTGTGAGACAACATCGAAGAGAGTGCCTCGTTTGTTAAAAACTGCCTGTCAGCCAGCACAACAGAGAGATTGCTGTAGTTGTTTTTCATGGTTAGAGTTTAGTTTCCAGCTCGCTCAAGTGCCTCGTCAAGCGCCTCGATAAGGTCGTCAGAATGTTCAAGGCCAACAGAGAGGCGGATCAGATCGGGTGAAAGCCCACTTTGCAACTGCTGTTCCGCAGTTAACTGGCTGTGCGAGGTGCTTGCCGGGTGGAGGATCAGGCTCTTGGCATCGCCCACATTGGCAAGGTGTGAGAAGAGATTGATGTTGTCGATAATGTTCACGGCCGCATTGTAACCCCCCTTGACGCCAAAAACCACCATTCCGCCAAACCCGTTCTTCAGATCTTTCGAGGCTTTCGGGTAAGAGGGATCATTTTTCAGGCCTGGATACCGAACCCATGCCACTGCCGGGTGCTGTGCAAGATGTTCTGCAACTTTGAGAGCATTTTCTGAATGGCGGGCCATCCGCACGGGCAGGGTTTCAATGCCTTGAAGCAATATCCAGGAGTTATCAGGAGAAATGCAGGCCCCAAGGTTCCTGAGCGGGACGGTGCGCACCCGAAGAGCGAATGCAATCGGGGCGAGTGGTTCAGGGAGATCAATGCCCCAGCGCAGTCCATGGTAGTTACTGTCTGGTTCAGTAAAAAGCGGATGCCGTCCACCCTTCCAGTTAAAGCTCCCCGCATCGGTGATGATCCCGCCAATACCTGCGCCGTGGCCACCAAGCCATTTGGTCAGGGAGTTAATGACAATGTCAGCTCCAAGCTCGATGGTTTTGAGCAGATAGGGGGTGGTGAAGGTTGCATCGACAATC
This sequence comes from uncultured Chlorobiaceae bacterium, assembly GCA_903859055.1. Lineage (GTDB taxonomy): Bacteria > Bacteroidota > Chlorobiia > Chlorobiales > Chlorobiaceae > Chlorobium. The sequence continues at coordinate 41,604 of CAIOLC010000302.1, forward strand.
AGCGGAAGGCCGTTGCGGTGGGCAACTTCAGCAATCGCCTTTACATCGGTATAGTCAAGCACAGGGTTGCCGATGGTTTCAATGAAAAGAGCCCTTGTCTTTTCTGTAATGGCCTTTTCAAAATTGGCAGGATCCTTCGGATCAACAAAGGTGACGGTAATGCCAAGTTTTGGCAAAATGGCATCAAACTGGGTATAGGTGCCGCCATAGAGGTTGTTGGCTGCAACAATATTATCACCGGCTTCAGCAAGCGTGATGATGGTGTTGAAAATTGCCGCTGTTCCCGATGCCAGTGCAACCGAAGCGGCTCCTCCCTCAAGTTGGGTCACCCGCTGCTCAAGAGTATCAGTTGTCGGATTCATCAGGCGGGTGTAGATGTTTCCGAGTTCTCTCAGCGCAAAGAGGTTTGCGGCATGTTCGGTGCTCTTGAAAAGATAGGATGTGGTGCGATAGACCGCCACTCCCCGCGAAAGCGTTGCGTCAACCGGCTGGCCCGCATGAAGGGCAAGTGTTTCAAAGCGGTAGTGTTCAGAACTCATGGTTTTACTCTCCTTTATGTTTTGCGTGTGATTTGTGCCTGCGTTATTGTTGATTGTTTGACTGCACTCTCTTGCCGAAAAGCCTGAATCGCTGCAGATTGAACTGGTAAAAGAGGAAGCAGCCAAAGCAGAAGCCGGCCAGTGCCACCGAGGCGGCAACAGCCACTACTCCTGAAAAGATCCAGCCAACCAGAGGCGATCCCGAGAGAAAAGCGATCTGTGCGCTGCCAAGCAAAACTGCTGCTATGGAGTTATTGAATCGCATCAGCTTCGGATCTTCTGTGGCTGCTGTAAGGTTTTGCCTGGCAAAAAGTCGGGATCCAAGAAAGAAAACAAGGCTTCCTTTTCGTCCAAACACCGCTGCCAGCAGGATAATAATAAAAAGGAGGGTTACTATCAGAGGTTGCTGGAAGAGCAGGGCGATTAAAACCCCGGCCAGCAGCGCGGCGCGGTTCAGCTTCACTATTGGCAGTGGTATTCCAGTGCAGAGTGCAGCTTCACTTGATGATGATGTTGTAGACATAAATTCTGTTTTAGGTAAAAATGACAATAAAAAAAGCCGGTTCTGACACTCAGAACCGGCTTGTAAGACTGTACATACTCATGACATTCATCGAGTTACCATCTCATTACCGATATCCCTGTGTCAGGATATCCCGGGCAGTTGCGACAGCAACAACACATCTCGCTGAATGTTAAAATCCTGTTTTTCATAAGTAGGGCACTATTGGTGATCAGTTTAAGACTTTTTAACTCTATTTTTTTAAATTTCCAAAAGAAAATTGATTTTCAATTCAAGAATCCAGTTGTCAGGAGCAAAACAAGCCGGTGCTGAAGCAGAGAACCGCCCATTTTTTGCCTGGAATTTTTGAATTTGTTCTTTCGTTTTCTTCAGAATCCTGATATCTTTTGGTATGAAGCTCTTCATCTGCCGGGTTGTGTGGTCTGGGATGGTTATAGCACTTTTTTACGGAGAGAGAACTCTTTATGCTCTCACGCGTTAGCTTTGATTTGCAAAATTGATCGGGTCAGGGAAAAAGTTTTATGCGTAAAAATGTGTCTGATCTCAGCAAAACAAAAAATCCGAAAGGCAATACAGCCATGCATGCTGCGCAAAGCTCTCTTCCTGTGGTTGGTATCGGTGCCTCTGCCGGAGGGCTGGAGGCACTGGAGGTTTTCCTGAAAAATATACCTTCAGCGTGTGGCGTAGCCTTCGTGATTGTTCAGCATCTTGATCCCGCCCACAAGGATATGATGGTTGAATTGCTTCAGCGGGTTACTCCGTTGCCTGTCGTTCAGGTCACCGATCGGCTGAAAATTGAGCCGAACCATGTTTATGTTATCCCTCCAAACAAGGATCTCACGCTGCTTCACGGAACATTGCATCTGCTTGATCCTGTAGAGCCACGAGGATTGCGGCTGCCCGTTGATTTCTTTTTTCGCTCGCTTGCTGACGATCTCCAACAGCAAAGCATTGGTGTTATTCTCTCTGGTATGGGTTCCGATGGCAGCCTTGGCTTGCTTGCTATCAAAGAGTATGGCGGTGGTATTTTTGTCCAGGATCCCTCGTCTGCCAAGTTTGACGGTATGCCTCGAAGTGCCATTGACCTCTGTCCGGTTGATGTTATTGCCCCTGTCGAGGAGCTTCCTGGAAGAATTCTTGCCTGGATTTACCATCCCCACTTTTCAGCAGCGCAGGCTCTTCCGCTGGAAGAGAGAGTGCTGAGCGGGCTTGAAAAAGTGGTGATTCTTTTGCGTCTCCACACCGGTCAGGATTTTTCACTCTATAAAAAAAGCACCATCTATCGTCGTATCGAGCGGCGAATGGGTATCCATCAGATTGAAAGGATTGCGGATTATGTCCACTTTTTGCAGGAGAACCCCCATGAAACGGAGTTGCTCTTCAAAGAGCTGCTGATCGGAGTAACCAGTTTTTTTCGTGATCCAATTGCCTGGGAATCATTGAAACTCAAGGTAATTCCATCACTTCTCGCATCACGGACGATTGGAGGTGTGCTCAGGGGCTGGGTGGCAGGTTGTTCTACAGGTGAGGAGGCCTATTCGCTTGCCATTATTTTCAGGGAGGTGATAGAAACAGTCAAACCTTCCAGAAATTTCAGACTGCAGATCTTTGCAACTGACCTTGATAAAGATGCCATCGAAAAGGCTCGCGCTGGCCTTTTTCCTTTGAACATCGTCTCCGATGTTTCACCGGAACGGCTGCAGCGATTTTTTGAGAGGGATGAGCATGGTTACAGGATAGCAAGGGAGATTCGTGAAACGATTGTGTTCGCGCCGCAGAATGTGATTATGGATCCACCCTTCACGAAACTTGATATACTGATTTGCCGGAACCTTTTGATCTATATAGAGCCGGAGCTGCAAAAAAAGCTTTTGCCACTCTTTCATTACAGTCTGAATCCTGAAGGCGTTCTTTTTCTGGGGAGTGCTGAAAGTTTGGGTTCATCGACCAATTTGTTCAAGCCGCTTGACGGTAAAATAAGGATTTTCAGGAAACTTCACACTGGTGTTCGTCCAGAGCCACTTGCACTTCCTTTTTCGTTTTCCCCCACGCTACCCGCTTTTCAGACTGTTGCATTCACTCAACCAACATCACCATTGCCTGCAATCAACCTTCAGGCTTTAACTGATCAGCTTCTTCTTCAGACATATACTCCTGCAGCGGTGCTGACTAATGACAAGGGCGATATTATCTCCATCAGTGGTCATACTGGCAAGTACCTGGAGCCAGCGGCTGGCAAGGCCAACTGGAATATTTTTGCCATGGCTCGCGAAGGGCTTCGTTATGAACTGAATCTCATGTTTGGAAGTGTGCTCCATCAAAAAGGAGTTGTCAATAAAAAAGGGGTGAAGATCGTCTCAGACGGCGATGCACTGACGGTTAACCTTACGGTTGAGCTGCTTGAAAAGCCTGCTGCCTTGCGTGGTCTTGTGCTGATCGTTTTTACCGATATGGCAAGCGTTGCAGCAGATAAAGCACAGCCCCCTCTTCCAGTTGCAGATTCCGGGGGGCCCCAGTACAGACTTTTGCAGCAGGAGCTGCGCCAGGCATTGGATGAGATTCTGAGTATTCGTGAAGAGATGCAGACTTCACAGGAGGAGCTCAAATCTACCAATGAAGAGATGCAGTCGGCTAATGAAGAGCTGCAGAGCACCAACGAGGAGTTGACCACCTCCAGGGAGGAGATGCAGTCCATGAACGAAGAGCTGCAGACGGTGAACAACGAACTGCAGTCGAAGGTGAGTGACCTGTCGCAGGCAAATAACGATATGAAAAATCTGCTGAACAGTACCGATATTGCAACCCTTTTTCTTGATGATGCGCTTAACATCCGTCGTTTTACCACTCGTACAGCAACCATTATCAAACTGATTGCAAGCGACGTAGGGCGTCCCATAACCGATATTGTGACCGATTTACACTACCCTGCGCTGGCAGATGATGCCAGTGAGGTACTGCACTCTCTGGTATTCAGTGAAAAAGAGGTTTCAGCGAGTAACGGGCGCTGGTTTACCGTCAAGATCATGCCATACCGTACGCAGGAAAACAGGATTGTCGGGCTGGTGATCACCATCACCGATATCACCAGTGCCAAAAAGTTCGAAGAGGCACTTCATGAGAGTGAAGATCGTTGCCGATTTGTGTTTCAGGCAATCTCTGCGGGCACTCTGCTCCTCGATGGTGAAGGAAAAATTCTTCTGGCGAATCGGGAGGTGGAGCGTCTTTCAGGATTTTCAAAGGAGGTTATGCAGGGGAAAACATCGGAAGAGCTTCGCTGGAAGATTGTTCGGGAAGATGGTTCCGATTTTTCGTTCAAAGAGCATCCTGTGTTTCTCGCTCTACCCGCAGACAAACCCGTCAAAGATGTGGTTGTCGGTCTGTTTCAACCCGGCCACCATTGCTGCCGATGGTTCAAGATCCATGCCCTGCCCCGGTTCCGGCCAGGAGTGGCTGCACCATCTGAGGTCTGTATAAAGTTTGTTGAGACGAAATCATTCCGGGCTCATCCGGAAGCATGTGTAAACCAGAGAACCCCTTCATGACAACGAAAAGAGATTTTGCCTTATTGCGCCAGCAGGCTGAAGCGCGTCTCATGGTAACAGCGCAGCAACAAAACGACCATGTCACCTCTCACAGTGACATGCAGCGAATTATCCATGAGCTGGCGGTTTACCAGATAGAGCTTGAAATGCAGCAGGATGAACTGCTTCAGACAAGGTCTGAGCTGGAGGAGAGTCTGGATTGCTACACAGAGCTTTATGACTTTGCCCCTCTTGGATATCTGACTATCGACAGAGATGGGTTGATACGCAAGGCAAATCATGCTGCTTCCAGGTTGCTTGGTGTCAATCGTTCGCGGCTGAAGGGCGATCGTTTAGCGCGGTTTATTGCTGAGGAATCTCTTGGAGCATATAATGCCATGTTCCAGAGTGTGTTCCGCACCAGAGAGCATGGTTCCTTCGAGGCTCTACTCCAGAGTGATCGCGCATCATTATCTTCGCCGGATTCTTTCGTATCCGGCACTGTCGAAGTAATACAACGTCATACTGTTCGGATCGATACGGTTGTCAGCAATGATGGTCTTCTCTGCCAGGTGGTGTTGTCGGACATCAGTATGCAAAAGCAGGTTGAACGTGAGAATAAAGAGCTTCTTGCC
>CAIOLC010000303.1 GCA_903859055.1 uncultured Chlorobiaceae bacterium
AGGACAGTTTTCAGAAATATACAAAAAAATATATTTTGATACTCAAAATGTTACGAAAGTCAAATTTTAAACACCAATGAATTCAAGGGGTGCGAGCCAAATCGGGAATTGCTGGCAGATAGGTCAGTTGTCTCCCTTTGCGATGCACGAGAATACGTCCACCCCAACCAGTGGAAACCCTGACAATTCCAATAAGAATAATTAACCCAACATAAACAGCCATTTGTGACATATCCAGTGAGCCATCCCTGAGTCTGTCGGTAACCTGACCAAGCAAACGCGGAATTTGTGCAGCTAAAAAACTGGCAGCGGCAACCATGCTGATACCAATCACATAGATAATCCAGTTTTTCCTGAAATATGAACGTACAATCCGCACTCCGGACATGAGAATCCTTTCTATATCCGGAAAAAGAGATTTAAACTATTCTCCCTTTCCAAATGGCTTAAATGAGACAAAAAAAATTGCTATTATTGCTACTTTTTATTTCACAACAATCTTCTGTGGCGGTCCATTGCCTTTGCTGCGATCAAGATATTCGAATGCATTGGTATTGATTTTGTAAATTGCCGCACTACCCAAATCACCCTTTGCAACCCTCTCCTTAAATCGGGGGCTTTTATTGCCCAAACGCTCAACAGCCTTTTCATAATCGCTTGAACCAACACTGACCTGCACTGCATCACCAATTAACAGTACACTCTTCCATCCTTCAGGCGCTTGATTGTCGTGCTCGAAGTAAAACGAGACCCGCTTGTTTTTCTCGATTTCCGGCACCTTTGCACTCTCTTTGCTTGTTGAAAAAAAGAGATTATCTCCATCCGGTGCGAAACTGCCCATAGCTCGCGATACCGGTGTCAAATCACTGCGAACATAGGTGAGAAGCGCATATTTTGAATCAAGAATGTATTTCGAGATTTCGTACTTGCTCTCTCTCTGACTCATTGTTATTTCTCCTTTATTTACAGGTTTTTAATAGTTTAGTTCAAATATTCAGACAAACAAAAAGCCGACTCTTTGACCATCAGAATCGGCACCCATATAAACTTGGTTACATAATCAAGTACTACATTGGCGCGAAAACTTTTATGTCAGAATGTTTTTTCAGACAACAACAGGCGATAGATGACATAAAGGTTGATTTCATAATCGTCTCTGAATGACAAGAACTTTTTTAAATGTTATGTGACCAAAATCATCAATATAGAGCGCTTTAACAATCCCGTTGAAACGGCATATTATATACCATAAAACAGTTACTCTATCAAGTAGCATAACTTTCAGGCAACACCAAGCACGATAAGCAAGGTGATAAGAGAAATGGCAAGCCATGTTATAATGCCTTGTACCAATGGAGGCCATCCTACACTTTTGACAACCTTCAATGACAAGCCAGTACCAATCAGAAACAGGGTAACGGTCAGACCGATTTTTGCAGCAGGAACTATATTTGTTGTAAAAGGCTCAAGCTGTGGAAGGTAGGTATGAACAATTGTTGCGGCAACGAATAAAGCAATAAACCAGGGTGCCTTGATGTTATGAATTTTCTGCTTGAACATCATCGAGCTGATAATCGTCACCGGAATAATCCAGAGTGTGCGTGCCAGCTTTACCGTCGTTGCTACAAGGAGCGCTTCCTGACCATATTTACCCGCAGCCCCAACCACTGAACTGGTATCGTGAATCGCAATAGCCGCCCATAATCCAAACTGATGTTGTGTCATCTGAAGCCACTTTCCTACTTCAGGAAAAAGAAAGAGAGCAACCAAATTGAGAATAAAAACCGTTCCGAGCGCTACAGAGACCTGCTTTTCCTCTGCATCAATAACTGTCGCAACGGCAGCAATAGCACTGCCGCCACAAATTGCTATGCCAGCGGAGATCAGAAAAGAGGTTTTTTTGTCAACCATGAACAATTTTCCTGCTATTCCACCGATCATCAACGTAATGACTATCGAAAAAAATGTAAAAAGCAAGCCATCACTGCAAGCGTGAACCGCACTTGAAAAATTAATTCCGAAACCTAATCCGACTACTGAAGCTTTGAGGAGGAGAGAGGTAACTTTACTATTCAAAAACGGGAATGGCTGACCAATAAACTGGGCAACAATCAACCCGATCAACAGTGACATTGGCGGAGAGGCAAAAGGGGTAAAACAAAAAAGCGTTGCCAGCAAAAAAATGGCTCCACGAATCGAAAGAATTTGCTGTCTGTCAAACAAAGTCTTCTTTTGTTCAACTGTTTTCTCATTTTCTTGGGAAAATGATACCTCCTCTTTATCCTTTCCCCACGTATTTAAAAGATTTTCTCGAACAAAACCGGCTTCCAGATAACCTGGTTGTACAGGGTGCCAAAGATAGTCAGAAAAATATCTCTTCCGTTGGTGTGTCGGAAATGCGTTTTTAGTGCTGAATGATCAGGATTGAATGGATGCGCTGCACTTCATTCACTTTCATTCACCGTAAAATCAAAGTCCACAGAAAACCGCCGAAAAAGCTTTAAATTCCCACCCAAAACCACCCCGCACCCGGCGGCACTCTTTCCACCACAATCAACACAGCACGCTTTGGCTCTCGACTACTCAACCCTGAACCTGCTCCGTCAG
>CAIOLC010000304.1 GCA_903859055.1 uncultured Chlorobiaceae bacterium
ACCGCGCTGTGGATGAGCCGGCACCTGGTGCACGTGCCCATCTACGCCCTGACGGCCAAGGTGGCCACCCAGCGTCGCATGACGCTGTACCGCAATGTGCGCCCGCTGCTGATGGACAGCAGCACCGACCGCGACACCGCGCTGACGTGAATTCCCCCTTTATGGGCAAAAGCTGATTTTCCGACAAAGGGTGCTCTGGTATTCGACGGCATATTCAGAATCTCATAGACAAACTTCGAGAGCGAGGTGAGTTGATTGAGATGCTGTATTGAAGTGACGGTGCCTTGCAGTTTCAGCATAAGGTTGGGAATAATGCTGATAAGGTTGGCGTTGCCACACCGTTCGCCGATACCGTTGATAGTGCCCTGGACGTGGGTAGCCCCGGCCATGATAGCAGCAAGAGAGTTTGCCACAGCCAGGTCACCATCATTATGGCTATGTATGCCTACTGGCACGCCGGTGACTGCCAGAACATCCGTCACAATTTCTGTAACCTCATGAGGCAGTGAGCCGCCATTGGTGTCGCACAGCACCAGGCGCGTTGCTCCACCCTCCACGGCAGCACGAAGCATGGTTAAAGCAAAGTTGCGATCATCCTTGTACCCGTCAAAAAAATGTTCCGCATCAAAAAAGACCTCTCGTCCCTCTTGTTTGAGGAAGGCGACGGAGCGCTGTATGAGTTCAGCATTTTCTTCATCGGAGATGCCCAGGCTCTTCATAGAGTGGGCTTTCCATGTCTTTCCGAAGATGGTGATCACCGGAGTTTCGGAGTGGAGCAGACCGAGCAGGTTTGGGTCGCTTTCGACGCTTGCCACAAAACGGGCGGTTGAACCGAAAGAGGTGAGCTTTGCGTGCTTGAGCTTGAGCTTTCGTGCTTCGATGAAAAACTCCTCATCTTTCGGGTTGCTGCTGGGCCATCCCCCTTCAATATAGTCCATGCCAAACTCGTCAAGCTTTTGCGCAATCAGCAGCTTGTCCTGCACCGAAAGGTTGATATGCTCACCCTGCGTACCGTCACGCAGGGTGGTGTCGTAAAGTTCTATAGCACCAGTTGGAGCAGTCATAAATCAGCTTTGAGCCATTAAGTTTTCCTGTCGGGCATAAGCAAAAATACCTCCAGCCTCGACGATGTTAAAGACACTGCCAAGTGGATTGAGCCTCCAGGTGACCTTGCTTGTCAGGTTTTCGATGGTGTTCGCCTCAACATCAATTTTCAGCTCATCACCAGTCTTGATAATCTGGTTAAGCTGCTCAGCGGTTTCATAGGGAATCGCAAATCCGCCATCGACACAGTTGCGGTAAAAAATTCTCGCGTAAGACTCTGCAATAATGGCTTTTACCCCGGCCACTTTAAGAGCAAAAGGCGCATGTTCCCTTGACGATCCGCACCCGAAGTTCGGCCCGGCAATGATGATGGTGAATGCTGAGCGCACTTCGCCCTCTGCGATAAAGGGGATATTTCCTTTCGGTAGTCCGCCCTGCTCGGGTGGGACGCCAGAGAGCGCGTATGTGCCGTACAGCACCACCTCCTCAGGATCGGAGAGGCTGTAAACCAGATGTTCTGCAGGAATGATCTGGTCGGTATCAATATTTTTGCCTAAAACGTAGGCTTTGCCCTGAATAATTTTTTCCATGATAGTTGTTCTCCTGTACAAGTGCGATCAGAGGAAATCTCTCGGATCGGTGAGTTTGCCCGTAATTGCCGAAGCGGCTGCCGTGAGCGGTGAGGCAAGGTAGACTCCCGCATGTTTGCTGCCCATTCGTCCGGGGAAATTACGGTTTGTGGTAGAGACCACGACATCGTTGTCAACCGAGCGTCCGACGGTATCGGCAGGGCCACCCAGACATGCGGCGCATGAGGGGAGGGCAACGATGCATCCCGCATCTTCAAAAATCTGTTTCAGGCTCACCCCTTCGTACTGTTCGGTCTCAAGGCTGCGAGCGACCAAAACGGTGGCAGGAACAATGTTTGTGGTTACCGAAACCTTCTGCCCCTTCAGGATTTTTGCCGCCATCACAAAATCGGTCAGCTTGCCGCCCGTACAGGAGCCGATGTAGGACTTGGTGATTTTTGTACCGGCGACACTTCTCACCGTCGCACGATTGTCAGGGCTGTGCGGCTGGGCAACAACCGGTTCAAGGTCACGGACGTTGTAATGATACTTGCTGTGATACTGTGCGTCCAGATCACTCTGGAAGAGTTCATAAGGCTTGTTGCTTCTTGCCTTCACATACTCCTCAGCAATCTTGTCTGCGGCAATAATACCGTTCATGCCACCACCTTCAATAGCCATGTTGGTCAGCGTCATCCTCTCCTCCATGGGAAGTGAAAAAATCGCCTCACCATCAAACTCCATTGCCCTGTAGGTCGCGCCGTCAGTGGTGATATCGCCGAGAATCTGCAGAATGAGATCTTTGGCGGTCAGCCAGGCGGGCATCTCTCCATCAAAAGTGAACTTGATGGATTCAGGAACTTTTTCCCAGAGTTTACCGGTGCCAAGAATGAAGGCTGCATCCGTGTTGCCGATGCCGGTGCCGAACATACCGAATGCACCAGAGGTGCAGGTGTGGGAATCGGTTCCGAAAAGCACGGTGCCGGGGAGGTTGAACCCCTCTTCGGCCAGCGCGACATGGCAGACCCCTTTGTATCGGTCAGTGCCAACATCGTAGTAATGCTTGAGCCCCTGCTCTTTGGCAAACTGCCTCAGGAGGTCAATGTTGCGGTGAGCGTGCTCGTTGGCTGTAAAGATATAGTGGTCGGGAAGCACGACAACCTTGTCGGTGTCCCACACTTTTGCATCGGAGCCAAATTCCTCCCTGAAAATATCAATCGTTGGCGGACCGCAGACATCGTGGGTGAGCAGGATATCGACATTCAGCCAAACACTTTCGCCAACATCGACAAATTTCCGGTTTGCTGCCTTTGCAAGGATTTTCTGGGTTATGGTTTGTGCCATGGTTTCAGTAATAGTATGGTTTCATCAGGTGCCAAGATGTTTCACAATCGCCTCAGTCATCGCCGTGGTTGAAATGACGGGATCACCCGGATTGGCGATGTCGGCGGTGCGCAATCCCTCTGCCAACGTTGCCTCAATTGCCAGCTCAATCTCAAGCGCAATCTCCGGTTTCTTGAAGCTGTGCTCGAACATCATGGCGACCGATGCGATAGTGGCAATCGGGTTGGCCTTGTTCTGCCCGGCAATGTCCGGGGCACTGCCGTGAATTGGTTCGTAGAGCGCATGTTTTGTGCCGATACTTGCCGACGGGAGCATACCGAGACTTCCGGTAATCATCCCTGCAATGTCGCTCAGAATATCACCAAAGAGGTTGCCGGTGACGATAACATCAAACTGTCTTGGGTTGCGTACAATCTGCATCGCGGCGTTATCCACATACATGTCGCTCAGCTCAACATCAGCAAAATCCTTGTGCACCTCATGCACCACATTGCGCCAGAATTGTGAGACCTCAAGCACATTTGCCTTGTCAATCGACATCACTCTGCCTTTGCGTTTGCGGGCGGCCTCAAAGGCGAGACGGGCAATGCGCTCGACCTCATAGCGCTCGTAGACCATGGTGTTCCACCCCTTGTTGGCATCAAAGCCGCGTGGCTGGCCAAAATAGATGCCACCGGTCAGCTCCCTGAACACGACAAAATCGGTGCCACGAACCACATCTGCTTTCAGTGAAGAGGCATCAATCAGTGCGTCATAGACTTTTGCCGGGCGAAGGTTGGCAAAGAGTTCAAGCTCCTTGCGAATTTTAAGCAGCGCCGCCTCCGGTTTGTGTTCGTGCGGCAACTTTTCCCATTTTGGGCCGCCAACTGCTCCCAGCAGTACAGCATCGCAGTTCCGGCAGGCATCAAGCGTTGCCTGGGTGAGCATTTCACCGTGCAGGTCATAAGAGGCACCACCGAACGGGTGCTCCTCAATGACGATGTCAAACCCATGTTTTTTTGAGAGCTGCTCCAACACTGCAACAGCTCCCGCTACCACCTCCGGGCCGATACCATCACCCGGTATTGAGACAATCTTGTACATTCTTTTCTTTTGAATCGCTCTAGGATACATTCTTCGAAGCTGTGCTTCGTGAAGAAATTCTTAAACATGAACTCCACCCCGTAGCCCTGCTGCGGGGTAGTTGATTGAATTATTTTTTGATGAGCCAGCTCATCATATCGCGAAGTTTTGAACCTACTTTTTCAATCGCATGGCCGCTGTTGTCTGCTCTCAGCTTGCTCAGGTTCTTGTAACCGCCGTTACACTCATCAATGAACTCTTTGGCAAAACGTCCATCCTGAACCTCTTCCAGAATCTTTTTCATCTCAGCCTTGACTGCTGGCGTGATGAGGCGCGGGCCACGGGTCATGCCACCGTATTCAGCCGTATCACTCACGGAGTAGTTCATTCTTGAAAGGCCGCCTTCATAATAGAGATCCACAATCAGTTTCAGCTCGTGCATACACTCAAAGTAGGCAAGCTCTTCAGGATATCCAGCTTCGACGAGTGTTTCAAATCCAGCCTTGATCAACTCGGCGGAGCCGCCGCAGAGGACAGCCTGCTCACCAAAAAGATCGGTCTCGGTTTCGTTCTTGATGGTGGTCTCAATAACACCCGCTTTGGTGCCGCCAAGAGCTTTTGCCCAGGCGAGTGCCTGCTGTTTGGCATCGCCGGTGTAGTCCTGGTGCACAGCGATAAGACAGGGAACTCCATTTCCTTGGGTAAAGGTGCGGCGTACAAGGTGGCCTGGGCTTTTCGGAGCAATCATGATGACGTTGATCGTCTCTGCCGGAATAATCTGCTTGTAGTGAATATTGAAGCCATGGCCAAAGGCAAGGGTGTTGCCCGTCACAAGATTGGGAGCAATTTCTGCATCATAGATTGCTTTCTGGTTCTGGTCGGGGAGAAGCACCATCACAATATCAGCCCATTTGGTGGCTTCTGCAACCGTGGTGACCTCCAGTCCGGCCTCCCTTGCTTTTTTACATGATGCACTTTCAGGGCGAAGGCCGACGCAGACGTTCAGTCCGCTCTCCTTGAGATTCAGGGCATGAGCATGACCCTGACTGCCATAACCGAGAATCGCAATATTTTTGCCTTGCAGATAACTGAGATCGGCATCCTTCTCATAATAAACGTTCATCGTATACAATTGGTTTTGATTAATGTATATACCGTGCTACTACTTGTTACTCTCCCCGATGAATTGCCACAGCGCCTGATCGAGCGAGCTCTTTGATACCGTAGACTCTGAAGATATCAATGGTTGTATTGATTTTTTCTGGCGATCCAATGACCTCAATAGTAATGGATTTTTGTTTTATATCCACCACTTTTCCTTTAAAAACATTGATCAGCTCAAAAATCTCGTGCTGCTGTGTCTTGGTAAGTTTCAGAGTCATCAGGAGCAGTTCCCGTTCAACATGGGGTTGCCGCGTCAGATCGATAACCTTGATGGTATCAACCAGCCGGTTCAACTGCTTGAGTACCTGACTGATAATCTGGTCCTCGCCTCTTGTGACAATGGTCATGCGCGATATTTCCGTATCCTCGGTTTCACCGATAGAGATGCTTTCAAGGTTAAATCCCCGGGCACTGAACATGGCAGCAACCCGGTTAAGAGAGCCAAACTTGTTTTCAACGAGTACTGATATGATGTGTTTCATAGCTTTTAAACCATTGTTTTTGGGTTTAACCGGGCAAGGAGCATGTCGGAAATTGAGCCTCCTGCAGGCACCATCGGGAAGACCATATCTTTTTTGACCACCCTGAAATCAACCAGAATCGGGCCCTCCTCCCATGCCATCGCTTCCGTTATGGCCTCTTTGGCCGTGTCTGGATTGTCTGCCATCAACGCTTTGCATCCGAAGGCCTCAGCAACTTTCACAAAATCGGGGTTGCTGTCGCCGAGGTCGGTAAACGAGTACTTCTCTTTGTGGAACAGCTCCTGCCACTGGCGCACCATGCCAAGAAAGCTGTTGTTGATGAGGAAGATCTTGATCGGTATTTTGTGGTGAACAGCCGTCACCAGCTCCTGAATATTCATCATGAAGCCACCATCTCCGCAAAAGAGTACAACCGGGCGATCCTTGATGCCGAACGCAGCACCAATGGCAGCGGGCAGGCCGTAGCCCATAGTGCCGAGTCCGCCGCTGGAGATGATGGAGCGAGGATTGATAAAGGTATAAAACTGCGATGTCCACATCTGATGCTGACCAACGTCGGTAACAACCACGGCATGACCACTGGTTTGTCGCGAGACCTCTTCAATCACAAATTCTGTCCTCAGAGCGTTATCTTCGCGGCTGTAGCTCAACGGGCACAGCTTGCGCCACGCATTGATTTCAGCAAGCCATGAATCACGGTTTTCTCTCTCTTTTGGCATCACCTCCAGAAGTCCAGCGAGAAAGTTTTTGGCATCACCGACGACAGGAAGGTCAACCTTGACATTTTTATCGACATTTGTAGGATCAATGTCGTTATGAATTTTGAATGCCTGAGGCGCAAAGGTCTCAACTTTTCCGGTGACCCGGTCATCAAAGCGAGCGCCGACAGCAATCAGCAGATCACATTTATTGACCGCCTGATTTGCCCAATAGGTGCCGTGCATACCGAGCATACCCATACTGAGAGGATGGTTGCCTGGAAAAGCTCCAAGTCCCTGCAGGGTCATGGTAACCGGTATATTTTGCTGTATTGCCAGCGTGCGCAGCTCTTCAGATGCTTCAGCACTGATGACACCTCCGCCGATGTAGAGAAGTGGTCGTTTTGCCTGGGCAATTTTTTGGGCAACCTTCTCAACCTGGTTGATGTGGCATTTGATGGTAGGCTTGAATCCCCGGATTTCAACACTCTCCGGCCATTCCATCGTACACGACGCATTCAGGACATCTTTCGGCATATCGACAAGCACCGGTCCTGGTCTTCCTGTTGTGGCAAGATAAAATGCTTTGCGGATAGTCATGGCAAGCTCTCTGACATCCTTGACAAGAAAGTTATGCTTTGTGATCGGTCGGGTGATGCCGACAATATCAGCCTCCTGAAAAGCATCGTTGCCAATCAGTGAGCTTGGCACCTGCCCGGTAAAGACAACCATTGGCGATGAGTCCATGTAGGCGTTGGCAATGCCAGTAACGGTATTAGTTGCGCCGGGGCCGGAGGTGACCAGCACCACTCCTGGCTTTCCTGTAGCGCGGGCATACCCTTCGGCCATGTGGGTTGCCCCCTGTTCATGACGGACAAGGATGTGCTGAATATCCTTGACATCATAAAGAGTCTCGTAGACTTTCAGCAACGATCCTCCCGGATAGCCGAAGATATATTCAACGTTTTCACGTCGCAGACATTCGATAAATATCTCTGAACCATTCAGAGTCTGGCCTGATGCATGCATGGTTATGGTCGTTTTGGTTCACAGAAAACTGGGCATTTAAGGATAGCGCCGGTATTGGCTGATGTGACCATTTGAGAATACCTGGCCAGATAACCCTTTTTAATTTTTGGCTCAAACGGTTTCAGTGACGCGAGGCGGGCATTGATAATTTCATCGGAGAGGTTCACAGAGATGCTTCTGTTCGGAATATCAATAACGATAGTATCCCCATTATTCAAAGCAGCAATTGGCCCGTGTTCAGCAGCTTCGGGAGAGACGTGGCCGATGCAGGCACCCCGTGACCCTCCGGAGAAGCGACCATCCGTGATGAGCGCTACAGAGTCACCAAGGCCGCGACCCATGATGGCACTGGTTGGAGAGAGCATTTCAGGCATTCCCGGGCCACCTTTGGGCCCCTCATAACGGATGACCACAATATCTCCAGCCTTGACATCACCCCCCATAATGCCTTTGAGAGCATCATCCTGGGTGTCGTAGATCCTGGCTGGTCCTGTATGCTTCATCATCTCAGGACTCACCGCTCCGGTTTTGACCACGGCACCCTGAGGTGCCAGATTACCATAGAGAACAGCAAGCCCTCCGGTGGCAGAGTAGGGATCTTCAACAGTTCTGATAACGGTGTTGTCAGCGATTTCAGCATTGGCAATATTTTCGCCAAGTGTATGCCCGGTAACGGTTATGGCAGAGAGGTCAAGCAGCCCCTCAATTTTGCTGATTTCATGCAGGATAGCCGATACACCACCAGCGCGATCAACATCTTCAATATGCACAGCCATGGTTGCCGGGCTCACCTTGCAGATGTATGGCGTTCGTGCCGAAAGCGCATTAAGTTCTGAAAAATCAAAGTCAAGCTCAGCTTCATTGGCGATGGCAAGAGCGTGGAGAATGGTGTTGGTACTTCCCCCCATGGCAAAGTCGAGGGCAAAGGCGTTGAGCAGCGAGCTGCGAGTCAGAATATCTCTTGGCTTGATATCTTTGTTGACCAGATCAATAATCCGGCGGGATGCCTCGCGCACCAGCTCATTGCGCCGAGGGTCAATCGCCAGAATTGTGCCGTTGCCAGGAAGAGCAAAGCCAAGTGCTTCGCTGAGGCAGTTCATCGAGTTGGCCGTGAACATGCCTGAGCAGGAGCCGCATCCCGGGCAAGCACTCTCCTCTATTGACTCGAGTTCGCTCTCGTCAATTTTTCCTGCACTGAACTGACCGACGGCCTCAAAGACTGAAATCAGGTCAACAGTTTTACCTGTAGGTGTGTGTCCGGATTGCATCGCTCCGCCAGAAACAAAGATGGCAGGAATATTGATGCGAAGCGCGGCCATCATCATACCGGGGGTGATTTTATCGCAGTTCGGGATGCAGATCAGCCCGTCGAGGCGGTGCGCTTCAGCAACGGTTTCTACACTGTCGGCAATCAGCTCCCTACTTGCCAGCGAGTAACGCATACCGATATGACCCATTGCAATACCGTCACAGACCCCGATAGTATTGAATTCAAAGGGTACACCTCCGGCCTTGCGTACCTCCTCTTTGGCGATTCTTCCCAGCTCTTGCAAGTGGGCATGTCCAGGTATCAACTCATTATAGGAGTTGCAGATGCCTATAAATGGCTTGCGGAAGTCGTTGCTGGAGACGATGGATCCGGTGGCTTTCAGCAGGCTGCGGTGCGGTGCTTTTTCAAACCCTTTTTTTATGGTATCAGATCTCATGGTAAATAAAAAATTAGCAATTAAAACAAACGTTCATCGGGGGTACCGTTCCCGAAGTTGCCATGGAGATTCGTGTGAAAAAGAAAATTGGACTTGGGAGCGGCTCTCGATTCAGAGCACAATAATCTTTGCCGTGGCGATCACGGCAGGAAGAACGAGGCCGACTCTTGACTTGGTGGATTGAAACAACATAAACGACGGATGAACGCAGGAAGCAAGAAAACCGTGCGACTCGGACTCCATTGAAAGAGAGAGTGTGCTGAAAGTGTTTGAACGGAATAAAAGCATTGATTATTAAATCCGAACAGAGTTCTTCGCTATTTCACAAAAGAAAAAACTTAAATTACATTAATGTTTTATTAAAACAAATATTAAAAATGTTATAATCTGCCGGTTACATGCTTACTGATCTGACTCCATTCCTGTTGATATTATTACCATGAAATTCAATAAAAGGAACCATGCTTAATCTTCAAGCTGCTTTGCCCCAGGATGTTGCCCCATTTTTCCTGACACTCTGTTTCGTTTTGCTTTTTGTGCTTTTGGCAGAGTTCCTTGTCAGGCGATGGAGTGTCAGCACTCTTGTGGTAAGAAAAATTGTTCATCTCTCCATGGGTGTTGTCATCTTTTTTATCCCGGGCTATTTCCAGTCGAATTATTATCCAGCACTTACGGCTCTGCTTTTACTGCTTTTTAACGCACTGAACATCCGGTTCAAATGGCTGATCTCACTGTTGGCTGCGGATGCTGATCCGGCTCATTCTCCAAATATAAAGAGCTATGGCTCGCTTTTTGTCCCTCTTGTTTTTCTGCTGCAGCTCCTGTTTCTCTGGGAGTCTCATAAGTGGATATTACAGACATCAATGCTTGTTATGGGGGTCGGCGACTCACTTGCCGCGCTGGTCGGCAGTTCGGTCGGGAAGAAACACATTGAGCATCTGACGAAAAATCCTAAAACGGTTGAAGGATCGTTGACCATGTTTTTCACCGGATTTGTGCTTCTCTGTGCATCCTTGTTCGTTTTCAGCCCTTTTTTCACTGGCGCTCTGGCGAAAATTCCATTTTTGACGCTGATCGCTTTGGCCATGATGCTTGCTCTTGTTGCAACTGCTGTGGAGGCACTGTTGTCGCATGGGCTCGACAATTTTTTCATCCCCATTTCGATTGCTTACGTTCTTTATGTCCTTGATATCAATCAACCAGTTTTTCTTCATCGCTTTCTCCTTGGAGGAGTATGCGCTGCTCTTCTTGCTGTTTTTTCAATTAAAGTCAAGTTCCTGACCAACAGTGGTGCCACCGCCACCTTTTTGCTGGGGAACAACTATTTTTGGTATTGGCGGCATGGAATGGACGGTGCCACTGTTAACCTTTTACCTGTTATCATCCATCCTTTCAAAGCTTGGCAAGAAACGGAAGGCTAAATTTGATCTTGTTTTTGAAAAAGGCTCTCAGCGGGATGCTGATCAGGTTTATGCTAATGGAGGTATTGCCTGGGTTCTTATGATTCTCTATTCGCTGAACAATGATCCAGCAATCTATTTTGCCTATTTAGGAACACTTGCTGCGGTACAGGCGGACACCTGGGCGACAGAAATTGGTACGTTATGGCCAAATCCAAAAGCATGGTTATTAACGACCTTGAAACGTGTTCCCGTAGGTACCTCAGGCGGAGTCTCTTTTCCCGGTACATCAGCGGCTTTTTTTGGCTCACTTCTTATCTGTGCAAGTGCTCTTGCTATGAACGTCAAATGGTTGTCTTCTTTCGGATGGCTGGAATCACTTCTTCTGATTGGTTTTTCCGGACTTCTTGCAAGTCTTGTCGACAGCTTTTTTGGCGCGACGATACAGGCACAGTATTTTGATCCTGTTCGTGAAAAGGTGACAGAGAGGACTCACAGTGTGGCACCCGATGGATCAATGGTTGAGAACAGGCTTATCAAGGGAACCCCACTGGTAGATAATGATGTGGTTAATATCTGTTGTGCCTTGTCTGGTTCAGCATTGGCCTATCTGGTTATCCGAAATGTTCACCTGTTTTCTTGAACCACACCTAAATGGTATTGATTGGCATGCTTGATTCAAAACTCGGGATTCTTGCTCTCATTTCTGATGCTGGAGCTGTGGTGTTGTTTGTGCTCTCAGTACTGCTTTTTTTCTCGATTATGTCGTGGGCGATTATTGCCTTTAAATTTGGGTATATCCGCAAATCACTGAAAGAGTCGAATGCGTTTCTTGACTATTTTTTCGAAGTCTACAATGCCGAAAAAGCTTTTGCCAAAAGTGAAGAGTACAGGAACGGCTCAATTCCTAAAATTTTTCGTTCATGTTATATCGAGTATAAGGCTCTTGACGGGAAAGTCGATATCCGCCATGCCAGAGCAAGGATTGCCCTCGCAATCAAACGGGAGGCCAATGCCGAGAACAAAAGGGTGGCCTCCCTTGTTCCGTTTCTTGCAACGGTTGGTAATACAGCCCCTTTTATAGGACTGTTCGGGACAGTATGGGGTATTATGACATCATTTCATGCGATTGGCTCCATGCAGTCCGCCTCACTGCCTGCGGTTGCTCCCGGTATTTCAGAGGCGCTCATTGCTACTGCGGCAGGTCTTGCGGCGGCCATTCCTGCAGTTATGGGTTACAACTATCTTACCCAGAAAATTGCTCTCATTGAGCATGATATTGATCTTTTTTCCGTAGAGTTTGTTGAGCTGTTTTTTAACGAACAAGAGGTGCAGCAGGGATGATAACGTCAGGAAAAGGGAGGTTGATGAGCGACATTAATGTTACTCCGTTTGTTGATGTCATGTTGGTGCTCCTCATTATTTTTATGGTGACCGCCCCAATGATGACGCACGGTGTCAAAGTTGATACCCCTAAAACGACTCTCAAGAAGATGGATGTACATGAAAATGCTGTGGTGATTACTCTTGATGCGTCAAGCCGCGTTTTCATTAATAACGATCAGTTGAAAGTCTCAGAAGTACTCAGCAAACTGCCAATTCTTCTCGATCTCAAGCGTACTAAAGAAGTTTATCTTAAAGCAGATAAAGCACTTCCTTATGGTCTTGTTATGGATGTTATGGCCCAGATCAGAGAGGCAGGGGTTGAAAAGATCGGAATGGTGACGGAACCAACTCCGGTTTTGCAGCAAGGGGGAAGATAAGTTGTCCGTATGAAAAAAGGTCCGGTATACTCTTCTGAAAAAAGATTTTATCCCTGGGTTGCGGTTGCAACTGTTTTGCATCTGGCGCTGTTTGCTCTCTCTCTGTTTTTGCAGCTCCTTGAGACACGCACGCAATCAAATCCTAGCATAGTCAGTATAACTCTTGTCTCATTGCCAGTGCCGGAAAATGTTCCAGTGTCACCAACGCCCTCTGGAGCCAGCGCGGTGCAAGCTGTAGAAAAAAGAGATCAGCATGCGGAATCCATGAAGTCGATGCCGAAAAAAACAGTTCCACCAAAAATAATTGTTCAGGAAAAAAAACTGCCAGAGCCCAAAAATGCTGATCAGTTCGTAAAAAAAACAGTCACCCCATCTCTAGCCAAAGAACGGCCTCTGAAGCCATCCGAGCCAGTGAAAATTGTGACGGAAAAACTTCCATCACCAAAGAGCACCGAAAGAGAGCAGTTATCCAGTGCTCTTGAGCGGATCAGGCAGGTTGTTGGTAAAAAAGGGGAACCACAGCAAGCCACTTCAGGCAGTCCGGTTACAAAAGCGATTGCTGAACTCGAGCAAAAAATGAAATCGCAGGGCTCTTCGGCCATAACAGGGAGTACCGCAGAGCGGGGAGCAGTTTCAGGCGGGCTCAGTGGTAAAGGAAAGGAGATTGGTGGTTGGGATGTATCGCTTGCCTACAAGGCAAAAATTGCATCTATTATCCAGCAAAACTGGGAGCTTGCGAATCCAATGCTGAAAATTAGTTCAGGGATGAAGGTCGCAGTGCGTATCAATATTCTTTCTGATGGATCGATCAATCAAATTCAGTTTGTCAAAAAATCGATGAGTGAATATTTGAACAACTCGGTAAAAAAAGCCCTTGAAAGATCCTCACCACTCCCTCCTTTGCCGAAAGAAGAGAGTTTTCGGGGTGTCTGGGTTGCTTTTGTGTTTACCCCCGAAGGTATTGAAAAGTAGCCGTGTGCCAGATATTATTCGAGATATCACCTCCAGTGTAACCTTTTGTCGCAATGTAAAATCATGAGATGTTTCAGAGATCTTGTTTTGGCTCTTATCACCGTTTGCTGTTTTCTGTTTTTTCCATTGCATCTCGTTGCAGCGCCCGAGGGAGAGTTTATCATTATCAGTAAAAAAGGGGCGGATAACATTGCTCTTGTGCTTGACAAGCTTGAGATACAGGGAGATGATGGCAGCAAGATTGCTCATAATCTTGGTGTCATCATTCATGACGGCCTTGATTTTACCTCTCTTTTTACTTTGAAGGAGCCACCTCTTCACGTGAAAGGGAAGAGCGGTATTGATTTTAGGGAGCTTGGCTTAACAGCGGCAGAAGTTTATGCTGGAGGTACGGTTACTTTACAGGCAGGGGCTGTTACCCTTTCCATGAAGGTGTACGAGATAGCAAGCTCAAAATTGCTTTTCAGCAAAACTTATGGCGGCAATGAGGCGCAGTTTCGCACTCTGGGCCATGCCTTCTGTGCTGATCTTGTTGAGCGTCTTACCGGAAGGCGGTCAGCTTTTGGAAGTAAAATTGTCTTTGTTTCCACGACGACCGGATTCAAGGAGATCTATCAATGTGACTTTGATGGTCAAGGTGTTGAGCAGTTGACCCATTCACGGACCATCTCTTTGACTCCAGCACTCTCCCCGGATGGAAAATATCTGGCTTATACCGATTATTCAACGGGTCGTCCTGCGCTTTATATCAGAAATCTTCATGATGGTACAACGGCTACAGCAGGCAAAAGTGGAATTAGTATTGATCCTGCCTGGAGAAATAACAGTGAGCTTGCAACAACCTTGTCGTTTGAAGGCGATCAGGAGATCTACCTCTTCAAGAGCAATGGTGCGCTCTATCGAAGGGTGACGAAGAGCAGTGGCATAGATCTTTCGCCAACATTTTCTCCGGATGGTAACAAGATGGCATTTGTTTCCGAGAGAAATGGTCGGCCACAGATATTCATTCAGGATCTGCTGTCAGGAGAGGTAAAAAGGTTGACCTTCAATGGTGAGTACAATACTCAACCATCATGGTCACCCGCTGGAGATAAAATCGCCTATACGACCTGTGAAAATAATGGAGAATTCAATATATTCGCAATCGGAAGCGATGGTTCCGGCCTCAGGCAGTTGACACTCAATTCTGGAAAGAATGAGTCACCTTCGTGGTCTCCTGATGGGGAGTTGATTGTGTTTACCTCTAGCCGTGAGGGGGGCAAAAAGCTCTATACCATGAGTTCTACCGGAAAAAATCAACGGCGCCTGTTGCTGATGAAGGGAGAGCAGATGCAGCCATCGTGGTCTTTGTTTCGGAAATAAGAGTTTGTAAACTCCAGACGCATAGCGTAGTGCAATAAGGCTCACTCTCTTGCTTTGACATTTTTTGGTTGTTTCTTGATAACACGAAAGGCCTGTTATGCCAGGCTAATTTTATAGTATTAAAAGGAGTCATTGTTATGAAAAAAAAAATAAACGGTATTCTTGTTCTTCCGTTACTGGTTCTTGCCGGCTGCTCATCCGAAGCAGCATTGACCAATGCAGGTGGCTCTACGGTGCCTGAAAACAATGTAGTTTCTGCAGTGGCACCAACACCATCTGCACCAGTACAGTCAGCCTCTGTATCATCTTCAGGCGCGGCTCTACCAGCTCCGTCTGTCAAGGTGGTTTCACCAGAGGTGGCCGCTCCAGCTCAGTCAAAAGTGGCAGCCCCGCCAGCTCAGGCACCGGTATCACTTTCTGCATTGCCGACAACTCCTGCAGCCGCTCCAGCGCCGATCACACCCGCGTTGGCACCTGTCGCTCCAGCAGCATCATCGGCCTCACCATCCTTGATATCCCAGTCTGGCTATGGTTTTGACCAGTGGCAGAAGGGTCCACTCGGGGATGTTTTTTTTGATTTTGACAGTAGTGTTCTCGGAGATAACGCCAAGGAACAACTGATACAAAATGTTGGATGGTTGTTGGCCACCAAGTCTTCAGATTCCGTGCTTGTTGAGGGGCACTGTGATTCCAGAGGGACTTCAGAATACAATCTTGCCCTTGGTGAACGCCGTTCAACAAGTGTAAAAGAGTATCTCGTCAGGCTTGGAGTTCCCGCATCCCGTCTCGAAGCTGTCAGCTTTGGGGAAGAGCGTCCTTTTGCTGAAGGAAAAAGTGAGGAAGCCATGGCCAAGAACCGTCGCGCCCATTTTATTCTCCAGAAATAGTATGCTGCGACTGCTCTGACGCATTATAAGAGTTGAAATTCAGAGAAATGGTTATTGATTGAAAACCGTTATTATCCCATGAATACAAAGTTCAGGCCTTTTGTTTTTTTCCCTTTCTTCGTGCTTTCTGCCTGCGCGTCAAAGCAGGATCTTGTTCTTTTTAATGATGATTTGCGAAAACTTAAAACCGACTCCGAGGCGATTAAAATTCAGTCGGTTGGCTCTTCAAGTGAAATTCAGCAGTTGCGGGATGATCTTCAAAAGCTGAAGAGTGGCGCAGACGCGGGTAACGTGCAGTCAGCAACTACCGCATCACAAATTCAGCAGTTACGGGATGATCTCCAAAAACTGAAAAGTGACTCTGAGAGCAATAAAACTCAGTCTGCGACCTCCTATGCTGATGTTCAGCAGATTCGTGATGAAGTTTTTCGGATACAAGGGAGTTTTGAGGGGAGCACCCACAAGAATAGCGAGGCGTTTCGCCGTCTTGGAGTAGAGGACTCTCTTCTTGTCTATAAAGCAGACGATATCGAGTCACGACTGCAGAAAGTTGAACAGTTTATTGCCGGATTAGGTAAATCGGAAAATCAGGCAGCAGCTCTTCCGCTGAAAAAGGGCGATGCTGCCAGTGTAAAAGCTCCAGAGCGCCTGAATGAAAAAGCACTGTTTGACGATGGTATGGAAAAGCTCGGGAAACAAGGCTATGTCGCTGCGAGAGAGTGCTTCAGTGCTCTCCTGAAAAGCTATCCAAAATCTGAGTTAGCCGATAAGGCACAGTTTCAGCTTGCAGAGAGCTTTTTTGCCGAAAAAAAATATGAAAACGCCATCCTTGAGTATCAGGTGGTGATTGCGAAATACCTTAAAAGCGGCAAAAGACCCTCAGCTCTCTACAAGCAGGCACTCTCTTTTGAAAAGATAGGCGACCCTGTCAATGCGAAAGCAAGGTACAAAGATCTTCTTAAAGTGTACCCCAACTCACCAGAAGCTGGATTGGCGAAGAAAAAGAGATAACGGAGGCCACACGTTTTACTGTCAACGATGCAGTCAATGTGTGGCTACTGTTACTGTTACTGCGGTCGCCCTACTTGAAAAACTCATCAAGGGTATAGGTGCGGCGATCAATCTCCACGCAAAGCTTTTGATCGAGAGAATTATAAAAGACAGGAATATCCCTCATGGTCCACTTTATTCCCCTCTTGTCAAAATCAATCACATAACGGTTTTCATTGTCCAGCACTTTCTGCTTGAGGTTAATACCGATATCAGGCTGCGTTGAGAGTACAAAAAGTTCAATTTCACCGGCAACAATCCTGTTGATCATCTCTTTTGTTGGCGATAATTTTCTGCGTCCAGAGACGGGAGTAATCTGGACTTGCAGCTTGTCGTATCCATCTCTTTTGGCAGAAGTGATGTAATACTTCTCAACTTTATGGTTTGCATTACCCGACCATGGCCCTGCTGTACTTACCCTGACCTGGTTTTTGCTGGTGTTCGGACGGCTGAGCTGAGGTTGCATTGTCTGCGCAGTTTAAATTTGCAAATGTAACACAGGTTACCTGCCTTCACTAAACCCCAAATTAGTAAAAGCCGGTTAAATAACAAAGGGATTCATGACGAATCCCTTTGCTGCAAAGAACCTCTTTCAGAAGGTTTACTTGTCGTTGATCACTTCGTATTCAGCATTTTCAACGTTGCCATCCTCACCAGTTTTCTTGCCTTTTGCGGTGCTTTCGCCTTGTGGCCCTGCATCAGGTTGCGCATTCTCGGCACCTTGTGATTGATAAAGGTTTGAAGCAATGTCACTCCACTCCTTGTTGAGCTCCTCCATGGCACTTTTAATAGACTCAATGGTGCCATTTTTATAAGCCTCCTTGAGTTTCTCCAGTGAGCCTTCAAGTGCAGGTCGCTTGTCGGCAGGAATTTTGTCACCAAGCTCTTTCAACTGCTTTTCTGTACTGAAAATCAGGGAATCAGCAACATTTCTGGTATCAATCTCCTCCTTGCGTTTCTGATCTTCGGAAGCATGCGCTTTGGCATCATCCTTCATTTTATTGATTTCAGCGTCAGTCAGTTTGCTGCTCGACTCGATCTTGATGCTCTGCTCCTTGCCTGTTGCCTTGTCTTTGGCTGAGACGTGAAGAATACCATTTGAATCAATATCAAACGTCACCTCAATTTGTGGTATGCCTCTTGGTGAAGGCGGAATATCACCCAGGTGAAAACGACCAAGTGTTTTGTTGTCGTTTGCCATGGGGCGCTCTCCCTGTAACACGTGAACCTCAACAGAGGTCTGGCTGTCGGCTGCCGTTGAAAATACCTCCTGTTTTTTTGTTGGAATGGTGGTATTTGCATCGATAAGCTTTGTCATGACACCGCCAAGGGTTTCGATACCCAGAGAGAGTGGTGTAACATCAAGCAGAAGAACATCAGTGACATCACCTTTCAGAACGCCACCCTGGATTGCCGCGCCAATGGCCACCACCTCATCAGGATTAACGCTTTTGTTTGGTTCTTTACCGAAAAAGTCCTTAACCAGTGTTTGTACTTTTGGAATGCGTGTCGATCCACCAACAAGCACCACCTCATCAATCTCTTTCATTTCAAGTTTGGAATTCTTGATGGCGCGACGGCAAGGGTCAAGAATCTTGTCAAACAGGTCAGCGCACAGTGCCTCAAATTTGGCACGGGTAAGATTGATGACCAGGTGTTTCGGCCCCTCCTGGGTTGCGGTAATGAACGGAAGGTTAATTTCAGTATCAGTTCTCGATGAGAGTTCAATTTTTGCCTTTTCCGCAGCCTCTTTTAACCGCTGTAGTGCTATGGCATCGTTGCGCAGATCAATCCCCTCCTGTTTTTTAAATTCGTCAGCAAGGTAGTCAATGATTTTCTGATCAAAGTTATCGCCACCGAGGTGGGTGTCGCCATCAGTCGATTTAACCTCAAAAACACCGTCACCAAGTTCAAGGACCGAGATATCAAAGGTTCCACCACCGAGGTCAAAGACGGCCACTTTTTCACTAGTTTGCTTCCTGTCAAGTCCGTAGGCAAGAGCCGCAGCAGTCGGTTCATTGATGATTCTCTTGACATCAAGTCCGGCAATGCGGCCCGCATCTTTTGTCGCCTGCCGCTGGGCATCATTGAAATATGCAGGGACTGTAATGACTGCTTCTGTTACCTTTTCTCCCAGAAAATCTTCAGCCGTCTGCTTCATTTTCTGCAAAATCATTGCAGAAACTTCCTGGGGCGAGTAGATTTTATCATTAATTTTTACTCGAGCCTCACCGTTTTCGTTGATGATTTCATAAGGAGCAAGCTTTTTTTCACCGGTAATTTCATCAAACTTGCGACCCATGAAACGCTTGATCGAAAAAATGGTGTTTTTCGGGTTGGTAATAGCCTGTCTTTTTGCAGCCTGTCCAACAAGGCGATCACCTGTTTTCGTCAAGGCAACGATTGATGGTGTTGTACGGTTCCCTTCCGAATTCTCAATCACCGTTGGCTGCGATCCCTGCATGACCGAAACGCATGAGTTCGTCGTTCCAAGATCAATACCAATAATTTTACCCATAATACCTCTTCCTTTATTTGATAATATTTGATAAGTGTAGAAAAATCGGGCCAGCTTTTAATGATCTCTGGTCCACGATCAACCTGTTAATTGATAGAAATTTCCTTCCTCTTTTTGACTGGCACCGATTTTGGCAAGCTTACGTGAAGCATGCCATTTTCAAAATCTGCCTGAATATTGTTCTGATCAATGAGCTCACCAAGATGAAAGCTTCTTGAAAAACTTCCGGATATCCTCTCGACGCGATGATAATCTTTTTTGCTCTCTTCACTCTCCTGCTTTCTCTCAGCTTTTATAGTCAGCACATCATCCTCAACATTGAGGGAAATTTGCTCTTTAGCTACTCCCGGAAGCTCTGCATCAATGTGAAAAGCGGCACTCTCCTCAGCAATGTCTACCCGAAAGGCCGGTGCTGAAGCTCTTTGTGCGCCTGCCCATATATCATCAAATAGTTTAAGAGGGTCTTTCGATAACTGTAACAGCATGATTGTCTCCTGTTCTTTTGTGCTCTGTTTATTGTTTCATAGAATCGCGGTTGGTGTTTCAACGGCAACCGAACAATTTTTAGCAAAAAGCGTGCCAGATTACGAATAGTCTGTTTTCTTCAACCGGTTATGGTAAAAATGACTGTATTATGATAAAAATGTCACACGGCGGGGCTTTGGATAGATAATGTGTCAGTGTGACTCGGGTATACTCTGGTCGAGGGATAGATTGGTCGCGGAATAAATTTGGTGCAGTTTTTTTGCCAGTGTCAGCCTGCTGCCCTGAAGATTTTTATCACCACTGGAGGTCAGAGAAGATGAAAAGAGTGTCTGGTCATCAGAAGTTCAAGAGGCATTGCAACCACTTTTTTTCTACGAATCACACTGCCAGTGACTCTCCTTTTCTGTTGAGAGAGAGGGGATTTATAAAGGTGATTCGTGTCGGCCAGCCTCTTGCTGGCTGAGGCAGGTGAGTTGCATGATTGAATTAATCAGAGACTGGGGAGCTTTAAATCTGATAACTCTCTCTTTGATGATCAGTTTGGTTTTTCTTGCCTCGTCAAACTCCTCCGAACACCTCTTGCATTTCGACAGGTGTAAGAAAAACCCCGGTTCCTCTGTCATAGAAAGCTCACAGTCTACAGCGGCACTCATCAGTATGCGGGCTTTATTGCAGCTCATAGTATCAAAAAATTGTGAGTATTGTGCTTTATTCATCTTGATCGGTATAAAAGCCGTGCTGCCGAGCGTACCCTTCAAGCTGAGTGCGAAGCAGCTTTCTTCCACGGTAGAGTCTCGACCTTACTGTTCCGATGGGGCTGTCAACCATATTTGCAATTTCCTCGTAAGTAAACCCTTCAATATCACATAATTGAATCACCTCTCTGAACTCTTCGGGCAGAGAATGAAGAGCCTGGTAGACCTCCTCATGCAGCAACGAGTGGAAGTAATCAGTATCTGTCTCAGAGGTATCATTCCTGCTATCCTTTATGGAGTGATAAAAATCCTTGATGAGATCATAATCAACCTTGCCCGGCTCTTTTGAGTTTTTGCGAAACGAGTTGATATAGTTATTCTTCAAAATTTTAAACAGCCAAGCCTTGCAGTTTGTTCCCCGCTCAAAAGAATTAAAAAAACGATAGGCTTTGAGATAGGTCTCCTGAACCAAATCCTCTGCATCGTCAGGATTCATGGTGATGTGCAGTGCATAGTTGTAGAGTGCATTCAGGTGTGGCAC
>CAIOLC010000305.1 GCA_903859055.1 uncultured Chlorobiaceae bacterium
CAGGCAAACTATGACGGCAATTATCCGTATAACAACAATCTGAAAGGTAAGTACCGTAAAAATACGGTTCCTGTTGACAGCTTTGCCCCTAATGCGTGGGGTTTATATAATATGCATGGGAATGTATATGAGTGGTGCAGTGACTGGTATGGGGATAAATATTATGATGAATGCAAAGCAAAAGGAGTAGTTGAAAATCCATTTGGTACTGAAACCGGTTCGTATTGTGTTCTTCGTGGTGGTCGCTGGAGCAGTTATGCGAGGAGCTGTCGGTCGGCTAATCGCAGTACCTTTACTCCTGACTGTCGCAGCGACGATGCTGGCTTTCGCTTGGTCTTCAATTCTATGACATTTGCTGAGGCAGTAAGACTATTAACGCTTTATGAAAATAGTGACAACAAATCGAACAATATAATCTCTGGCACAGGTAACGAATTAAGTTGATGTTCTATAAAAAAAGGATGGAATAAAATAAGATTTTAAATTTGAGCAAGATAGAGCTGACAAAAGAGTTGAGAACAGCAGCGAGGGACGAGCGGCTGTGCGCAACTCTTTTCTGGCAGTGAACGATACAGTGCCGCCTTGTGGCGGCCGGAAATTTTCTACTGAACCATTCCTTATAATGATATTACGTAATAATGCTGTGTTTAAGGTTTGGCTCCATGGTTCTTATTGTTTACAATTGAATCGCTATAGGATATATTCCTCGAAGCTGTGCTTCGTGAAAGTATTCTTAAACATGTCGTTATACCCCATAGCTCTGCTGCGGGGTAGTTGATTCGTAGGAGTCGGGTTTACTTCTATCTCTTTTACTCTCTCTCTGGTAACATTGTAATCGTCATGATCAAAGAATTAAAGCTTAAAAACTGGAAAAGTTTTTCGGAATCCACGCTTTTTATCGATCCGTTGACCATCCTCATCGGTGCAAATGCAAGTGGAAAATCCAATACCCTCGATGCCTTGCTCTTTTTAAATAGAGTGAGCTCTGGGGTTGGCATCTTTCAGTCTATTGCCGGTGATGCTAATCTGCCTGCCCTGCGTGGCGGGATGGAATGGGTATGCCGCAAGCCTGAAAAGCTGTTTACACTTGCGATTGTTGTGGAAGGCGGGAACAAAAACCAGGATTATCGCTATGAAGTAACGGTACAGGTAAATGGCTCCAAAGCCGAGGTTGTCAAGGAGGAATTAACGCTGCTCACATATAGCCAGAGAAGCCAGATCCCGAAAGAAAAGAGACTCTTCAGTACCGAGCAAGAGGAATCTACCAGTCCTGGAATACTAACATATTTTTGGACAGGTACACAAGGCCGGGGCAAACGTTTTGATCTGAATCGCTCTCATATCATTCTCAGCCAAACCGAAACCATGAATTTACGTAAGGAGGTACAGGAGGGCGCAAAACAGGTACTCTCGCAGCTTCAGCGTATCTTCGTTTTTGATCCGATACCCAGTCATATCCGCGATTACGCACCCTTTTCAGAAACACTGCTGGCTGATGGTTCGAATATTGCCGGGGTGTTGGCAGGATTGGAACCTTTGCGCAAAGCAGAGGTGGAACAGACACTGACAGAGTATCTGAAAGAGTTGCCGGAGCGTGACATAAAACGAGTCTGGACAGAACCTGTTGGAAAGTTCAGTACCGATGCCATGCTTTACTGCGAAGAGGGCTGGGAAGGGCAGGCAACCCATGAAATTGATGCACGCGGCATGTCTGACGGGACATTGCGTTATCTGGCGATTGTCACTGCACTTCTGACCCGCGAATCCGGAAGCCTGCTGGTTATCGAAGAGGTTGATAATGGTTTGCACCCGTCGCGGGCGCACATCCTGATTGCTATGCTCAGGGCTCTTGGCAAAGAGCGCGGTATTGATGTTATCGTTACGACCCACAACCCGGCGCTTCTGGATGCCGCCGGAGCACGTATGGTGCCATTTATTACGGTCGCTCATCGTAATAATGCAACGGGTGCCAGTGAACTTACCCAGCTTGAAGATATTCAGCAATTGCCCAAGCTTATGGCAGGAGGCAGCCTTGGTCATTTGACCACTGAAGGCAGCATTGAGTCTGCATTGAGATTGGAGGAGAGCAATTGAAACATCTCTTGATTATTGATACCAGCATTCTTGCTATCTGGCTTGAGGTGCCGGGAATGGAGAATTGCGGCCCGGATCATGATCGCTGGGATAAAAAACGGGTTGCGCAAAAAATTCAATCAGAGATAGATGAGAAGACAACCACTTTTGTTCTGCCTTTAGCCTCTATTATCGAAACTGGTAATCATATCGCTCATGCACGTCACAGCCGCAAAGAGCGGGGAGATGCTTTGGCCGATTTGATGCGTAAAAGTGCCGACCAGCAAACACCGTGGGCCGCCTTCTCTGATCAGACAGTATTATGGTCGTCTGAAAAACTTAAATTGCTTGCTGATTCCTGGCCTGAACTGGCTGCCCAAAAACTCTCTTTGGGTGATGCAACCATAAAGGATGTTGCCGAATATTATACACAAATGGGCTATTCTGTAGAAATCTTGACGGGAGATCTGGGACTGAAAGCCTATGAGCCAAGGGTATCTGTTGAAATTCCTCGCAGAAGGCAACGGGGATAAAACTTCAATTTTCAAACTTGCAAAGCGTCTGCTTCCGCGTGGTTTTGGTGCCTTAGGTGGTTTACTTATTTATCCTGAAACGCCCGGGCTCCAGCTCGGCATGCTGTTTCACGCCATTGGTCGCCTTTACCGAGTATGCCAACGCAAGAGAATTCAGAAAAAATGTGTATCGTGAGTGGTCTGCATGGTAAAAGAAAGGGCATCAATCGTGGGTTCGAACCGTGTCCTGCGTGGTGGCAACTGGAACAGCAATGCGAGGAACTGTCGGTCGGCTAATCGCAAC
>CAIOLC010000306.1 GCA_903859055.1 uncultured Chlorobiaceae bacterium
GATATTGCTGACACTGCCCTTGTGGAGGGAGCCTTCAACATATTTTTCAGAGAGGGCAATCCATGGATCCTCATTCACACGCTTCATGGAGAGGGAGAGCTTGGTATGATCCTTGTCGATATTGAGGATCACACATTCGACCTCCTGACCCAGGGTGACAAACTGACCCGGATGCTTGATGTGCTGGGTCCAGCTCATTTCGGAGATGTGGACAAGACCCTCAATCCCCTTCTCGATTTCGACAAAAGCGCCGTAATCGGTAATGGAGACAACGCGACCCTGTGCTTTGGAGCTGACGGGATACTTGATCTCAATATTTTCCCAAGGGTGAGACTCAAGCTGCTTCATGCCAAGCGAGACTCTCTTGGTGTTCTCGTCGAAGCCGACAACCACAACCTTGATCGGCTGGTCAAGATCAACAACCTCTGAAGGATGGTTGATTCTGCCCCAGGTGATGTCGGTGATGTGCACCAGACCGTCCAGACCGCCAAGATCAACAAAGATACCGAAGTCGGTAATGTTCTTGACGGTGCCCTCAAGCACCATGCCCACCTTGATATTGGCAAGCATCTCTTCACGACGGGCAGCGTAAGCCTCTTCGAGGATAACTTTATGACTGACAACAATATTCTGTGTGACCGGATTGATCTTGACAACCCTGAAGTCCATGGTCTGGCCAACAAGAGCATCGAAATCACGAACCGGCTTGACATCAATCTGCGAACCGGGCAGGAAGGCCTCAACGCCGGAGAGGGAGACGGTCATGCCACCCTTGACACGATTGATGATCTTGCCATTGATGATGGTATCGTTCTCAATTGAATCATAGATACGATCCCAGATTCTCAGAACGTCAGCTTTCTTCTTTGAAAGAATGAGCTGCCCCATCTTGTCTTCGATGTTCTCCAGATAGACCTCAACATCGTCGCCTACCTTGACCTCATCTTCTGCTCTGAACTCAAGCAAAGAGACAATGCCCTCCGACTTGAATCCGACATCGATGGTGACATCCTTATTGGATATTGAGACAATTCTGCCCTTGATAATCTCATCTTCTGTAATTTCGTTGAGGGTGCTTGAGTAAAGCTTCTCCATCAACGCCAGTTCAGCGGGCTCGTAGTGTGCAAAAAATTTGAGTTTTTTTCTTGCTGGTCTCTCTTTGACCTTTTTTTCGGTTGCCTGTGTAAATGCTTCTGCCATTAAATTTTTTCCTTCCTCTCTTGTCGTTAGCCTGCCTGCCGCGAGAGATATCGGCTGGCGGTTTTATGGTTAATTGAAAACAGTATTGAAAGAACATGCCGGGATCATTTACCGGCCACTCCGTTGAATCTCCAGGGCAAGATTATGGACAATCTCCACCTGGCGCTCTATTGTCAAGTTCGATGTATCAATTTCCTGAGCTTCAGGATGCTTGGTCAACGGGGCATATTCCCGCTCTTCATCATCCCTGTCTCGTTGTTTTATCTCCTCTTCCAGCAGGTCGAGCTCCGGCAGGGTGCTGCTCTCCTGCGACTTTGCCAGCAATTCTGCATATCGGCGTTTTGCCCTTTCGCGGGCATCGGCCACAAGAAATATTTTTAGCTCAGCATCCGGAAAAATGACCGTTCCGATATCCCTTCCATCCATCACCACCGAGCCCATTCGACCAAGTTCCTGCTGCATCTCCATGAGTTTGTCGCGTACCGGTTTAAGGGAGCTGACAAAACTTACTTCGCGACTAATCCGGTTCTCCCTGATGTCAGTGGTAACATCACTGCCGTCAAGAAAAACATGGTCGCCATCAAAATGAATCGTGATCTCCTGAAGCAGGGTGGAAACGAGTTCGGGTGAGTGCCGCAGTTCATCAAGAACTCCCGTACGGAGGGCTTTGAGGGTTACTGACCGGTACATTGCGCCGGTATCAATGTAGGTATATCCGAGCCGCTGTGCTACTCTCCGTGCTGTGGTGCTTTTACCGGATGCAGCAGGCCCGTCAATTGCAATAATGATACGCTATATTCCGATTTCCTGTGTTACCTGAAGCATTTTAAATGAGCTTGCTATTTTATAAAAAAAATTTGCTTTTTCCAAACATATTGGTTACATGTTAAAACTCAGGTTTATTAGAAGCCACTCATGCACCAAACAATTTATTTATGTCACTCCGCTGCGGCATTGTCGGACTCCCAAACGTCGGCAAGTCAACACTTTTCAATGCCATAACGGCAAAACAGGCTGAAGCAGCCAACTATCCCTTTTGTACCATAGAGCCAAACGTTGGGACAGTTTTTGTACCTGATGAGCGGATGCAGCAGATTGCTGATGTCGTCAAAAC